>WLOB01000118.1 GCA_009699505.1 Actinomycetota bacterium
CCGCACAGCCGGTCCTCGTCGCCGAGGTCGAAGAGGGTGAGATGGCTGCGGTCCCAGCGGGAGAAGGCGGTGTCGATCGCGTCGCCGATCGTGACCTGGATCGAGCGGACCTACCACCGCCGGAGACGACAGCTCGCGCTGGGCCGGTTGACCCCCGTGGAGTACGAGACGATCATGGTCCCTCAGGCCGCCCTCCGGGCGGCCTGAGAGACCAAACCAAACCTGTCACCCACTCGTGCAGCAGGCCCGATTTCCTCCAACGACGCAAGGCTTTGATGAGCGGTCAACCTGCTCGACCCCGGCGCCCCTCGGCCCGGGTCCCCGACCGGCCCGCGCGCGTCCCACCGTCCTCGCTCGTGCCGCCCCCGATCGACGAGGCCATCACCGCGGACACCCTGCAGGTGCACGAGGCGCTCGAACGTCTCGCTCGTGAGCTCGCCAGAACCCGTCGGACGCTCGACGCCATCGTCGAGCAGATCGGCACGGCCACCGACGCCGGCCAGAACCCAGAGGCCGCGGGTGTCGAGCCCGAAGGCCGCTGCCCCCAACCCGAGCTGCCCGAGGCGCTGGCCGATCACCTCACCATCCTTCGGCCGCCCCAAGACCCCGTGGACTAACGGTCCCGACCCGCCGCCTTGGACGGGAGGTCAGGGGCCAGACCCCGCAGCACGCCGCCGGCAGAGAAGCTCGTCAACGCCTTTGCCACGACTGTTGGGTGTCGCGGCCCGGCGACCGTTCTCAGGTGGGCGTTTCCATGCCCTTGTGGTCGCGCGGGCGGTCATCGAGCGCGCGTGGTGTCGCTGTGTCGATGCGCGTCGCCGCGGCCTCCGCGGTCTGGCGGACCTCGGCGGTGGAGCGGTCGGGGTCGGCGGCGTCGGCGGTGATCGCGAGGGCGCCTTCCATGGCGGCGAGGTTCGCCGCGCGTCGGCGACGCTTCGCGCGCGAGCGGGGGATCCGGCATGCGAGTGCCCCGATCGGCTGGATCTGTTCCTCGATCCCGTCGAGCGCGACGGCCAGACGCTTCAGCGTCGGGCCGGCCGCGTCGGCGATGCGGTGGATGTTCTCCACGCGGTTGCAGACCTCGACGACCTCGTCGGCGAGCTCGTCGATCCCGGAGGCCCGCAGTCCGAGTCCGAACGGCCCGCTGGCCCGGACCAGCGCCCTGACCGTCGAGCGGACCTGCGGAGCCGGGTCCTCCATCGCTTCTCCGTCGTACCGGGCGGGCGGTGGTCAGTCGATCCGCGACGCGCCACCCGTGCCCGCGGTCCCGGTCGTCGGGCGGTCACGGTCGTGGCCGTTGGTCGAGTTGACGCCTACGACCTCGTGGTCATGGTCGCGATGGCGCTCGGTCGTGGTCTCGGTACGTGCGGCGGGGGGAGCAGTCTGCACGCGGGTGGTGTCGTGGTCCATACGGGTGTACTGGGCGACGGGCTCTTCGTGCTTGATGCGGGGGGCGAAGACGTTGAGCAACAGGAGGGCGGCGGCGATAGCCCAGCCGAGGTCGACGGCCCAGTTCGCGGCGGCGAGGCCGAGGACGCCGGGGCCGTTGACGAGGTCCAGGACGACGCAGGCGGCAAGGGCGAGCCCGACGCCGAGGCCGAGCAGCTTGGCGAGGAGGTGCTGGGCGGCGGCGAAGAGCAGGATGACGCCGGCGGTGGTGGTGAAGAAGGCGGTCCATCCGTTGGCTTCGAAGCCGAGGAACCTGTCGCCCCTGGCGTCGGCGTCGGGGAATCCGCCCGTCGGGGTGCCGCCGGCGTGCAGGAACAGCACGAGGCCGGCGGCGGCGAGGATCGTCCCGAGGATCAGCGCCGGGCCGCGGGCGAGTCCGGCGCCCTTGACGACGTGCGTGTCGGAGGTGGTCGGGGTGGTGTCGTGGTGCTTCTTGCGGTCGAACATGCTGCGGCCTTTCGGCTTCGGGGGTGCGGGCCGCTCCGGGTCGGGGCGGCCCGCTCGGGGTGGTGCTCAGTCGGCTTGTTCGACCTCGTCGGCGTTGACGTAGGCGCCTTGCTCGGTGACGACCCGGGCGTCGGCTGGGTCGAGCTTGAGGGTGTCGGCGGGGTCCTTCGGGGCCTCGGCGACCGGGCCTTCGAGGTCGACGAGGTCGCCGACGGCGGGGCGGTAGGCGCCTGCGGTGGGTTCGTCGACGCCGACGTCTCCGGCGTACTCGACGAACATGCGGTCCTCGGCGGAGGTGCCGACGAAGAAGCCGCCGTCGGTGACCGACAGGACCTTCACGGCGTCGCCGGTGGCGTCCTTGTCGATCGTGGCCGTCTTGTCGCCGGTCCCGAGGAGCGACTGGCCTTCGGCGGTCAGCGTTCCCGCGTCGGGGGCCGTGGCCGGGGCGGTGGTGGCCGGTGTGGCGGCCTGGGCGGGGGTCGTCGCGGCCGGCACGGTCGCGGTGCTGGTGCTCGCGGTGTCGGTGTCCTCGTCGTCTCCGCCGCCGGCGATGAGGACGATGGCGAGGATCACGAGGAGGAGCAGCAGGAGGGCCAGGAGCCACTTCCACCATGCGCCGCCCTTCTTGTTCTCACCGACTGGGCTGGCGCCGTGCTGCTGGCGGGGGGTGCTCACGAGAGGGTCCTTCTGATCGGGGAAAGCGGGGATGCGTGCATCGCGGGCCTCTGCCGGCGGTGGTCGCGCGGGGCCTGCGGCCCGCCTCCGGTCGGAGGCGGGCGTCGCGAGTGCTCAGCGGCGGTCGATGCCGTCGGTGCCGTCGACCTCGATGCGCTCCTTGCGGACCTGCTCGGTGACCTCGGCCTGCTCGGTGACGACGTCGGTCTTCAGGCGGACGCGCTCCTTCGGGACGGCGCGCTTGTCGACGACGGGCTCCTCGGCGTGAAGGGTGACCTCATGCTCCTCCTCCGAGATCGCCGGGCCATCGGTGGCGGCGCCGACGTTGCCGCCGGTGATCGGCTCGCGCTCGAGGCGGACCTCCTCGTGGGAGACGGGGACCGTCTCGGTGACGTTCTCGGTGACGACGTGCTTGCGCAGGCGGACCTTGCCGGCCTCGCGCTCGGTCGTACCGACGCGCAGCTCCTCCTCGGAGCGCGTCATCGCGGTGTCGGTATTCGGGCCGGACGTGTCGTGCCCGGCACCGCGGTCGGTCGCGCGACCCTCGGTGTGGGTGTGCTCCTCGTAGTCGGTGCGGCCGTAGTAGCGGAAAAGCTCGGCCTCCTCCTGCGGAGAGAGGTGCTGGTCGCCGTCGATGTTCGGAGCGCCCTTGACCTTGTCCTTGTCGAACGGCACCGTGACGGTGTTGCCGTCAGTGGTGGCGTCGCCGATCGGGACGAACGACGACTTCGTGCCGAACAGGCCGGTGTTGACCAGCGCCCACTCGGGCTGGCCGGTGCGGTCGTCGAGGTAGATCTCGTCGACCTTGCCGATCTTGTGGCCGTCGGGGCCCTCCACGTTGCGGCCGGTCCAGTCCTGGATCTCGTTGCTCGTCGGCATGCTGTTTCTCGTTTCGCTCTGGGGATGGGGGAACGGGCGCGCGGCAGGACGCCGGCCACGCCGTCATGCGAATGGTCGCGGGGGTCGCGACCGGATGAGAGGCGGCCCCAAGAGGGCCGGTCGGACACCGGTGTGTCGGTGCCTGTGTGTTCTTCCTTACCCAACCTCCGCACCGCAAACGCGACATCGCGCAAAATCACCGAATCAGCGCATCTCGCGAGTCGAAGTGCCCATCCGAACGGGGCTCTATGGCTCGGAGTACCAACGCGTCAGTGCCCGTGCGAACCGTATGTGCGACACCGTGTTCTGTTTCGAGGTGGTTCACTGTGTTGATGACGGCCGAGGCCCACGCTGATGGATGACGACCGGGAGCGCCCCGCCGTTCAGCGGCGCCGGAGGAGCGACGCGGCGCTGAACCGGGCGCGGATCCTGCACGAGGCCGCCGCGGCGTTGGCGCGGGATCCGGAGGTCGGGGTCGCGGAGATCGCGACGGCGGCGGGGATCAGCCGCGGCACGATCTACCGGCACTTCCCCACCCGCGACGAGCTGATCGACGCGGTCCGCCGGCAGGCACGCGACGACGCCGAGCTCAACGAGGACGACGCGCTGCGTCCCGCGGGGGAGCTCGCGAACACGGCGCCGACGCCGCTGTCGGTCACCGAGGTGCTCAACCGCGTTCCGCCGTTCCAGCTGGCCGAGCAGATCATCGCGGAGGCGCAGCGGATCGACGGGGTCGCGTCCGCTGCGGTCTACCTCGTCGACCTCGACGGCACCAGCATGCAGCGCCTCGCCGGTGCCGCCACGTTCCCGGATGCGATCACCGTCCCCTTGGCGGTCGGGCCCGAGATTCCGAGGGAGGGCATCGAGCCGCTGCGGGATCGGATCGAGGAGGCGCTGCCGGGAACCGCGGTCGCACCGCTGCTCTTGCGGGGCCGGGCGATCGGGGTGCTGATGGCGGTCGGGCCGGCCGACGACGCGATCCGCGACCTCGCCCGCGAGGCCGCGGTGGCACTCGCGTTGGCGGGCGACTACACCGACGCGATCGAGTCCGGCCAGCGGCTGCACCCGATCTCCGCTGCCGCGGAGATCCAGCAAATCCTTCTGCCGCCCCGGTTGGTCCGCATCACGGGCGCGACGCTGGCGGGCAACGTGCTGCCGGGCTACGAGATCGGCGGGGACTGGTTCGACTACGCGGAGAACGCCGACTGCACCTGGGTCGGGCTCGCCGACGTCGACGGTACCGGCGACTTCGCCTCCGCCGTCGCCGCCGTCCTGCTCGGCGCGTTCCGTGGCGCCCGGCACCGCAGCGACGACCCCGCCGGCGCGATGCGCGCGATGCACCAGGTGCTCGCCGGCCTGCCCCCAGGATCCGGTGGCGCGACCGCGACGATCGCGACGTGGAACGCACCGGCTTCGCTGTTTCGCTGGGTGACCGCCGGGGAGATCGCGCCGATGCTGATCGACACCGAGGGCCGGATGGAGCTGCTCGAGGCCGGCCTGCCGCGCCTCGGAGATCCGGACATGCCGGACGAGCTCGAGGTGCACGAGCGGCGCCTGCATCCAGGGGAGCGGCTGCTGTTGCTCTCCGACGGACTGCTCGGCCGCAAGACCCGCGACGGCGGCACCCTCGGAACCGCAGGGGTCCACGCCGCTGCGGTGAAGGCACCCCAGACGTCGGCGGCCGGGACCCTGCGGGCGATCGAGGACGCCGTCCGTGAGAACGTGAAGGACCCGTTGGGCGACGACGCGACCCTCATCGTCCTCGCCCCCAACGCCTAGCCGCGGCGAACGTCAGCGGCTCGAGACGTGACGGACGCCGCGCAGGGCGCGGCGTCCGGTCCTGCTCGATCGGATCCCGCGCCGGCGGGCCGCCCGCCCGGAGGGCGAACGACCCCCGGGCGACTCAGCTCGTGCTGGGCGCCTGGTCCTTGACGTCCGACGCGGCGGACTGCGCCTGGTCCTTCGCCTCGTCCTTGACCTGCGCGGCGTGGTCCTGGCTGGACTGCTGCGCGGTCTCCTTGACGTCGGCCGCCGCCTGCTGCGCGGAGTCCTTCGCGTCGTTGACGGCCTGCTCGACGTGTTCGCCGGCGGTCTGCGCGACCTCCTGGGCGACCTGCTTTCCGTGGTCGATCGCGGTCGACGCGGTCTCCTCAACGGACTGCCTCACGCTCTCGGCCGCCGGGCCGATCTGCTCCTGCTCGACCTTCGTCGTCGGGATCAGCATGCCCGCGATGAACCCGATCGCGGCGGCGCCGATGGCGAGACCGAGCGGGTTGTCCTGCGCGAGGCCGCCGGCACGCTTGGCCTGCTGCTTGACCTGCCCGCGGTCGGGGGTCGCGTCGGAGACTGTGGAGGCGTGGTCCTGCACGGTTCCGGTGACCTTGTCGGTGACGCCGCCGATCTTCGACTTCACGGCAGAGACGCGGTCGCCGACGGCTTCCTTCGTCCTTGCGGGAACGTCGGCCTTGTACGCCAGCGCGTCGGCGGTCTCGCCGAGGCGCTCGCGGGTCTGCTCTACCTCGTTGCGGATGTGCTGCGCGTCTTCGCCCATTCGACATCCTCCTTCACAGATTCGATGGTTTCTTCGGGAACCGGGGGTGTGGCCTTCTGGATCCGGCCCTTCCCCAGGAGGGCCGCGACCGCAGCGATCGCGACGTAGATCACGGTCACGATCAGCGCCGCCAGCCAGACGTCCATGCCCTCGGAGAGGAGCGCGATCAGGATCGTCGTGAAGCCCGCGAACCCGAAGAACCCGAACAGCGCCGCGGCGCCGAGCAGGCCGGCACCGGCGCCGAACGTCTTGGCCTTCGCGGTCATCTCGGTCTTCGCCAGCTCGATCTCGAGCCGGACGAGCTGGGAGGTGTCCTCCGACAGGCGCTTGAAGAGCTCGCCGGCGGGGGCGCCGCGCAGCTCCTCCTGCGTCGGGCGCTGCTCCGGGGTGCCCATCACGACCCCAGCGGGTTCGCAGGCGTCCCGGTCGGCGGCGCGTACCCCGGCGCGGGGGCGCTTGCCCGCGGCGCCGTGTCAGCGACAGGGGTCGACGAGGGAGCGGGGGACGGCGCCGGAAGGGCCGTACGGCCCGGACCGTCCCCGCCGCGCTGGATCGTGCGCTCCGCGGAGGACGCCTTCAGCGCGCGGGACGCGGCGAAGCCGATCGCCAGGCCGCCGAGCGCGGCGGCCCACGGGTTGCGGCGCGCGAAGTCCTCGACATCGCTGAGCAGCGACTGCCCGTCGGTGCGCTGCAGGTACGAGCCGGCCTTCTCGGCCTGCAGTGCGGCCTGGTCGGCGAGCTTGGCCGGCGCGTCGTTGCCCTGCTCGCGCAGGTGGTCGCTGATCGAACGCAAGTCCCCGGCGGTCGCGGTGGCGCGCTCACCGGCCTGCGTGGAGCGCTGGTCGAGCTGCGCGTGGATCTGCTGTCTGGCCTGGCTGGCTGCGTCCTGAGCCTTCTCCTGCGCCTGGTCGGCCGCGTCGGAGGCCTTCGCCTTCGCCGTCTCGGCCGCCTCGGCGGCCTTGTCCTGCGCGCCACTGGACGCGTCGGAAATGTGGTCCTTCGCAGCGGACGTCGGGGGCTGATCTGCCATAGGGAAATCCAGTCGAGAGGGAACGAATGGCCACCAGATGGGCTGGCGGCGTCTATCATGGGCTACCCGATACCCGCCGCCTCAATCGGGCCGCCGGCCTCGTCGGACCCGCTGTCCAGACGTTCGTGCCGGGCGGTAGCGCGGAGGTGCTGCGGGTAGCTGCCCAGGCAACCGGTAACCGGCTGTCGCGTTCTGAGCGTGCCGGTCCGTCCACGACGACGAGAGAGCACGATGCCCACGATCGAAGAGGTCCGCAGCTGGCGGGGCCGCCAGGTGATCGGAAACGACGGCCACAAGATCGGGACGATCGACGAGCTGTACGCCGATGACCAGACCGGCGCCCCGGCATGGGCGCTGGTCCACACCGGTCTGTTCGGCCGCAAGTCGTCGTTCCTGCCGATCGCCGACGCCGTCGAAGACGGAGAAGACGTTCGCGTCCCGTTCGACAAGGCGTTCGTCAAGGACGCGCCCGGCATCGAACCCGACGGCCACCTCAGCGCCCACGAAGAAGACGAGCTCTTCCGCTACTACGGCCGTCCCGCACCCGCCCACGACCACGCCTCCCAGCCGCCGGAGGACGGCGCGGGACACGACCGCGCCCCAGCGGCCCGGCCCGAGCCGATCGAGACCGCCGGCGGGCTGACCGGTCGCGCGCCGGACGTCGAGGGGGCGATGACGTTGTCGGAGGAGCAGGTGCACGTCGGCACACGCGAGCTGCCGGCGACGAAGGTCCGGATGCGGAAGGTCACCGTCACGGAGAACGTGCAGATGACCGTGCCCGTCACGCGCGAGGAGGTCCGTCTCGAAGAGGTCCCCATCGACGCCCCGGACGACGAGAGCACGTTGCCTGCCCACGCGGAGGTGACGCTCCGCCACGAGGTGCCGGTGATCGAGAAGACCACCGTCGACAGCGAACGCGTGCGCCTCGAGAAGGACCGCGTGACCGACCAGGTCCAGGTCACTGAACCCGCCCGCCGCGAACAGCTCGACATCGAACACACGCCCACCGACGGCCGCCCCGACCCGACCCGCTGACGGGCCCCGCTCCGCACTGGCCGTGAGACTCCGGGCCGACGGGGTCCGTCAGGCGGCCGCGGAAGAGCGGCCTGCTGCCGGTGTCAGATGGTGCGGTCGGCGCGCTGCCTGGGCTGCGATTCCACGACGGTCCTGGTCGTGACGATCGTGGGGGAGGGCTCGCGCATCCCGAAGAACGTCACCCGGACCGCGGCAGGGGCTTCGGCCGGGCAGGTGGGACTCGGTGCGGTGATGGTCATCGGGCGCCGGGTGCTCAGGCGGCGAGTGGGGCGGGGTCGGTGGTGGCGACGTGGTCGCTCATGCGGTCGATCGCGCCGCGGATGATGCGGGAGACCTGCATCTGCGAGACACCGATCTCCTCCGCGATCTCGCGCTGCAGCAGCTCGTCGTTGAAGCGCATGTCGAGGACCCGTCGCTCGCGATCGCTAAGGGCCTCCATCGCGACGTCGAGGGTCAGCTTCGCGTCGACGTGCTGGTAGCCGCGCTCGGGCTGGCCGTGCGTGTCGCTGAGGTTTCGTGCCTCGCCGGTCGGGGCGTCCATCGAGAGTGCACGGTAGGACTGGCCGGCAGACTTCGCCTCGCGGATGTCAGTGACGTGGACGTCGAGCTCGGCGGCGAGGTCGTCGTCGGTGGGCTCGCGTCCGGTGTCGGCGATCATCGCTTTGCTGGTGCTCTGGACCTTGGCGTCGAGTTCTTGGAGGGAGCGGGGGACGTGGACGGCCCAGGTGTGGTCGCGGAAGTGCCTGCGGATTTCGCCGGTGATGTTGGGGACCGCGAAGGACACGAACCGCTTGCCGGTCTGCAGGTCGTAGCGGTCGATGGCCTTGACGAGACCGATGGTGCCGGCCTGGATCAGGTCTTCGATGTCTTCTCCGCGACCGCGGTACTTGCGGGCCAGCGACTTGACCAGCGGCATGCACCGCTCTGCGAGCTCGTCGCGGGCGAACGTGTCGCCGGTCTGGTGGTAGCGGCGCAGCAGCGTCATGTCGATCTGCTCGCGCCTTGTTGCCTCATGCAGCATGAATGTCTCCCAGGGGGCGGGGTCTCGCATTCCGAACGGACGACCACACGACGTTGGGGGACGTCGTCTGGGGAACCGTCCTGCTGTATCGGCGCTGGCGACGGCAGCCGACCGTGGGGGCCGTGTGCGAGACCGCGGATCCCGACTCCTGGGGGAAGGAGCGAGGACCCGTCGGACCTGCGATACGCCGTCGCGTCGCAGGGCACAGAAACCCCTCGCGATCCCCCGGCAAACATCGGTCTACAGATTTCTTCGCCGGGCCCACGAACAGCTGTCGCCGTCTGACCCACGACGACGGAAGAGCAGCCGTGTCGGGCACCCGATGGGTCCGTCGGTCAGATCAAAGGGCGCGAGGTCGAGGCCCGCGGGCTCAAGGTCGTTGGGGTCGCGCCGACGCTGCAAGCGCTCGCTGAGCTCGACGACGTCGGGCTCGAGACCCGCGACTCGCTCGCACGGACGGAGCCTGTCAAGTCGGGTGAGACATGTTGGTGCGGTTTTTACTGAGCGGTTGTCCCGCGTCAAGATCTCTCGCACACCTGTTAGTTGAGCCCGAAGGCCCCGCGAACGCGTGGGTCGGGCGGCTCGCGAAGGGCGCCCGGAGGGCGACCGAGCGAGCCGCCAGCCGCGTCTCCCTCCGCGAGCCGTTGGTGCTCCCGTTCGAGAAGGACCAAGACCGTGGGTAGACCTCCGAAGCACCCCGTCGAGACGAAGCTGAAGATCGTGCTGTCGGTGATCTCCGGCGAGACCACCCAAGCCGAGGCGGCCCGCCGGCACGGCGTCTCGGAGACGTCGATCGGGAAGTGGAAAGACCAGTTCCTGCAGGCCGGCAAGACCGGCTTGGAGCAGCCCGCCGGCGCCGGTAAGCCGACCGGCCGGGAGCATCAGCTGGAGTCCGAGGTCGACCACCTGACCCGCGCGCTGGGGGAGGCGCACATCCAGCTCCGGGCGTTGCGGAGGGGCGGCCCGTCCGCGATGTCGTTTCGCTGAGCTCGAGGAGCTGCGTAGCGACGGTCGCCTGTCGGTCCGGCGGTTCTGCGCGCTGATCGAGCTGCCCAGGCGCACGTACTACGAGCGCCGCGCCCGGCACCGATCAGGAGCGACCGGGGTGCGGGGTCCGTGGCCGACACCGGCCCGCGACGGCATCCGCGCGACCGTGATCGCGACCGCGCTGAAGTACGAGATGTGGGGGCACCGCAAGATCGCGTGGCTCTGCCTGCACGAGCACGGGCTGCAGATCACCGAAGCGACGTGCCTGCGGATCCTTCGCGAGGCCGGCCTCACGCTGCCCGTCGACTACGCCCGCGAAGCCCGCGACCTCGCCGGCGCCCGCCGCGAGGCGTTCCTCGATCCGCCAACCAGACGCAACCAGGTGTGGCAGATGGACTTCTTCGAACTCGAGACCGCCGGCGGCGGCACGTGGCGCTCCGGCGACGTCGTCGACTACTGGGCCAAGGTCGTGCTCGCCGGGCCCGTCACGAAGACCCAAACCCACCGCGACGCGATCGCGTCGGTCATGGCTGCCATCGAGGAGGCCGAACGACTGCTCGGCCGGCCGCTGATCGAGGACCTCATCGACCCCGACGGCACGATCCATCCGATCTACCTCGTCACAGACAACGGCCCGTGCTTCAAGGCCGACAAGTTCGCCCGGTTCATCGACAGCCGCCCCGAGCTCACGCACATCCGCACGCGGAAGAAGAGCCCGGAGACCAACGGCGTGATCGAGCG
>WLOB01000119.1 GCA_009699505.1 Actinomycetota bacterium
CACCTCGTCGCGCACCACATGTTCGACGACGACGCCGGGATCGCCGACCTGCCGTCGGCCGAGGCGGACCGCCGGGCCCGGCGGTTCCTCGCCCGGCACGGCGTGGCCCGGGCCCTCGCGCTCGCCGAGGTCCGCAGGTTCGACCGCTCCGCACGGACGGACCGCCTGCCGGAGCCCGGGGATCCCGTCCTGCGGGACGCCGAGGCCTTCCGGGACGCGCTGCGCCGCGCGCGCGACGCCCCGACGACGATCCGGCAGCTCGCGATCGGCGGGGCCGAGCTGCAGGAGCTGGGGCTGCGTCCCGGACGCGCCCACGGCGAGGTGCTGCGCGAGCTGCTCGCCCTCGTCGTCGACGACCCGGCCCTGAACGAGCCCGCCCGCCTGCGGACGCTCGCGGCGGAGCGCGTCGCCGCCCGCGCGGGCTGAGGCGGGCGCTGGGGTAGCGTCCGGTGCCCGTCGACCGGCCCCGGAGCACCCATGTCCACCGCAGACCTGACCGTGATCGGCCTCGGCCGCGCCGAGGCGAGCGCCAGCGGCTACATCGCCGAGATCCAGCGCCGCCTGCGGGCCCAGGACCGGGTCCGGTTCGTCATGCACGGCATGGGCACCTCGCTCGAGGGCACGACGGAGGACATCCTCGCCGTCGTGGCGTCCCTGCACCGCGTCCCGCTGGACCTCGGTCTCCCCCGCGCCTACTCCGTGCTGAAGCTCGACGAGCGCACGGACAAGCCGGACCAGACGCTCGAGGACAAGGTGCGCAGCGTGGAGCGGCGACTCGACGCGGACGACGGCTGAGGCCGGCGAGGGACCCCGGCCGGGACGTCAGGCGGCGGCGTGGTCCGGCGACGCGGCGCCGTCGGTCACCGGGACGACCGGACGCGGGTCCGTCCCGTCGGCCCGGCGCGCCTGGGCGGCGGCGAGCTCGTCGGCCGCGCGCCTGGCGGCCTCGCGACGGGCCCGGCGGTCCTCCGGCGTCTCGCGCTCGCGGGCGGGCTCCGGGGCGGGCGCGAGGGTCGCCAGGCGCGTGTGGCGCAGCTCCTCGGCCCGGTCGTGCTCCTCGACGGCGCTGCGCTCCACGAGGAACGCGAAGAGCGCGCCGAGGCCGGCCCAGAGGACGACCATGAAGAGGACGTACCCGACGCCGGCGTCGATGAGCCGCCCGACGAGGACGGAGACCACGAAGCCGGCGAGGCCGAACGCCCACCCGATGGCCTGCCCGGGGGTCGTCGACTCGCGCTCCATGGTCCCCATGTTCCCGCAGGGACCGATCCGCGAACGTGCGACGCGGCACCGTGCGCCCGCAGGTCGCGGGGTCGGCGACGGCGCACCGGCGCCGGCCCGGCCCCGGGAGACCGGGGCGCCGCGTCGCGCGGCGCCCCGGAGGGGGGTCAGTCCCCGGGCCACTCGCCGGTCGCCCGCTCGAACGCCTGGGCGCCCGCGCGGTCGACGGCGGCCCGGATGACGCCCGAGATGGCGCCGGAGAGCGCGCCGGCCAGGAGGATCTCGCCCCAGCCGTACTCGCTCTCGAGGGGCCCGGGCGGGTCGCCCTCGCCCGCGAAGCGCTTCCAGACCTGCTTGGTGATCTGCGCGCCGAGCATGCCGCCGGCGAGGCCGAGGCCGATGCCGACGGGCCGGTAGACGACGTTCATCGGGACCTCCTGCGCCAGACGACGACCAGGACGAGCACGCCCGCCACCGCCGCGATCGTGGCCACCGGGACCTTGTTCTCCTGCACCTTCTGACCGGCCTGGCCCGCCGCGGCCCGGGGGTCCGACGTGGCCTGCTGCGCGGACTGGCGGGCGCTCGCCGCGCGGTCCTGCGCCTCCTGCGCCGCGGACGTGGCCTTCGCCTGTGCGGCGGAGGCGGCCTCCTCGACGCGCTCCTTGGCGGCGGTCGCGGTGTGCACGACGGCCTCCTTGGCCTGGACCGCGCCGTCCTTGGCGGCCTGCTTGCGCTCGTCGATGCCCTCCTTGGCGCGGGCCTTCACGTCGAGCTTGTGCGACAGGGCCTCGACCGTGTCGCCGAGCTCGCCGCGGGTCTCCTCGATCTGCGCCTCGAGGGCCGCCTTCGAGTCGACGTCGGCGGGCTCCTCGACCGGCTCCGCGCCCGGGGTGCCGGCGGGCGGCTCCGGGTGGACGGGCTCCGCGGCGTGGATCTGCTCGACGCTCGCGTCCTCCGTCGGGGTGTCGTCCTGCTTCTTCGTACTCATGCGCGACCGCTCCGGTCCTTGATCTCCTGGACGTCCTTCTGGGTGCTGTCGATCGCGCCCTGGGGCATCGGCGGGACCGCGTCGGCGACCTCCTTCTTGCCCACGAGCGCGGCGATGCCGGCCAGGGCGAAGAGCACGACCGCCACGATCAGGGCGGCGAGCCACCCGTCGACCGCCGTGGCCAGCGCGAGGATCGCCGCGGCGATCACGGCGCCGACGCCGTAGAAGGCGATCACCCCGGCGCCGCCGAAGAGCCCGAGGCCGATCCCGGCCTTCTTGCCCTTCTGCTGCATCTCGAGCTGCGCCAGGCGCAGCTCCTGCCGCACGAGCGTCGCGGTCTGCTGGGAGAGGTCCTGGACGAGCTGGGCAACCGGCCGCTCGTCCTGTGCTGGGGAGGCCATGCAGGGCGTCTTCCCCATCGGGGGGCCGCGCAAAACAGGGGACGCCCGTCGCACCGACCGCCGCGGGCGTGGCGTGGTGCCCCGCGCCTGTCGCAGGCATCCCCCGATCGGTGGGCCCAACGGACGTCCATGGGTGGACCACCGATCGGCACGCGGCGCGCCGATCGGAGTACCGTGGGGGGCGTGACCCGCCCCCGCCCGCACCTCCACGCGGCTCCGCCCCACGGGCACCGGGGCGTCGGCCGGTGACGTCGCCCGCCCAGCACGGCGGCGCGGGCGGCCCGCGCGACCGGACGGGGGCCGTGGCCTCCCGCCCGGGCGACGTGCAGGTCCGGGTGACCGGCGTCCGCGACGGGGCGCACCTCGACGGGCTCATCACGGCCATGCGGGCGGTCCGGGGCGTCTCGGGCGTCACCCTGCGGGCCTACGAGACGGTCCACGAGCCCCTGCTCCTCCTGCGGACGACGCGGCCGGTATCCATCGCGAGCGAGCTCCGTGCCGGCCTGGGGCCGCAGGTCACCTCGTGCGTCGTGACGGACGGTCGCATCGAGCTCGAGCTCGACGGCCACGCCGACCGCCCCGCGTCGCGCGGGCCGCTGCCCCGCGACTACGTCGCCGCCGGCACGGCTCCGCGCGTGGCCGCCGCCCGGGGCACGGAGGGGCGCGACATGCCCCCGCCGCTCATCGACGCGTGGCGCGCGACGACGGGCGCGTCGCCGACCGCGCCGCCGAGCCCCGGTGGGCTGCCCGGCAGGCGGACCCGCGGCGCCCCGGGCGCGTGGGCGCGTCGCCCGGTGGACGCCCCGGGCCCGGTCCCGGGGGACGGCGGCCCGCCCGCCGACCACGACGGCGGCCCGGGTGCCCCGGCACCCGCCGACGCGCACCCGGAGGACGTGCGACCGGACCCGACCCGACCCGACGGTCCGGGACGCGGCCCGTCGCCCGGCCCGACGGGCCCGGCGACCGATGGGACCCTGCTCGACGCGATCGACGCCGTGGAGGCGTTCTGCGTGCTGACCTTCGGGACCGACCTGCGCTTCGTCCGCACCGCCGGGGCCCTGCACGACCGGTACGGGCCCGGACGGGACGCGCTCGTCGGCCGCCACCCGCGCGAGGTGCTCGGCGAGGCGGGCTGGGCGCTGCTCGGCACGGCCTACGAAGGGACGCTCGAGGGCCGCACCGCGGTCCGGGAGACGCCGAGCCCCGACGGGGAGCGCCACTACGAGGCGACGTTCCGTCCCGTCCACGACGGCGACCGGATCGTCGGCGGCACCGTGACCCTCGTGGACGTCACCGCGGAGCGCCGCGACGAGCGACGCCTCGCGGAGCTGCGGGACGTGCTCGCGTCCGCCTTCGACCGGTCGCCCGTCGGCCAGGCGCTCGTGGCCGCCGACGGCCGCTGGATGCGCGTGAACGAGGCGCTGCGCCGGCTCGTCGACCGCTCGGACGAGAGCCTCGTCGGGACGGACCTCGAGGACCTCACGCACCCCGACGACCGCGAACGGGAGGCACGGCTGCTGCAGGCCGTCGGCCGCGGGGACCAGGACGGCTACGACGTCGAGAAGCGCGTCGTCCGGGGCGACGGGGTGACGATCGTCGTCCACGCGCGCATGACGGCGATCCGCGCCCACGACGGGCGGCTGCGCGGCTTCATCGCCCACCTGGACGACGCCGGGCACTGGCACCGCAGCGGGCGCTGACGGGCGCCGCGGCCTAGCGGAGGCGCGCGGTCAGGGCCGCCCGGTCGGCGCGGAGCGCGGCCACCGCGTCGTCGCCGTCGGCGAAGGCCAGCTCGGGCAGGTCGTCCAGCGCGAACCACCGCGCCGCGTCGTTCTCGTCCGACAGGCGGAGCGCCCCGTCGCCCACAAGGCGGCAGACGAAGGCGATGCCGAGCGTCCGCCTGCCGGTCTCGCCGTACGTCGACGCGAAGGTGCCGAGGGGCACGAGGCCCGCGATCTCGGCGCCGACCTCCTCGCGGAGCTCCCGGCGGACGCAGTCCTCCGCCGTCTCCCCTGGGTCGACGAACCCGCCGATGGTGTCCCACAGGCCGGTCCGCGGAGCCTGCGCCCGCCGGACCAGCAGGAGCTCGTCCCCCCGGACCACGAGCGCCAGCGTCGTGGCGGCGGGGTTCTCGTACTGCTCGAAGCCGCACGCCGGGCACGCGACGTGGGACGCGTCGCCCTGCAGCGGGGACGCGCACACCGGGCAGGACCTCCACGCGCTCAGCGACATGCCGTGCAGGGTAGGCGGGCGGGCGCCCGCCGGGCGCCCGCTACTTCGGGCCGACGTAGTGCAGGTACAGGCCGCCGGTCGAGCAGGTGAACGCGACGTAGTTGTAGCGGCTGCTCACGGCCACGTCGGTCACAGAGCCCTGGCCGGCCGGGCAGGCGCCCTGCGGGATGTCGAAGCCGCCGCGGCGGTGCGTGGGGTCGAGCAGGCTGACCTCGACGCAGACGTGCCCCCGGTTGCCGAAGACGACGGCGCTGCCGCCGACGTTGACGGCGACGGAGGCCGCGGTCGAGGTGCCCATGCGCTGCAGGTTCACGCGCCGGCCGTCGATCGCGGCCCGGAACGCGCCGTTGCCGTTCTGGAACGCGACCGCCCGGACGAAGCCCAGGCGGGTCCGCCGGTCGGGGACCCCGCCGTCGGCGACGGGCTCCCGGCCGACCGCGATGCGCTTGACGCCGCCGCGGACGTTCACCACGTAGATCCTCCCGCCGCGCTCGTAGGCGGCCTGCGCGCCGTTGAGGGTGGTCGAGACGTCGTCAATCCCGGGCGCGAGGACGAGGCGGCGGACGCGCCGCTCGTCCTCGACGTAGAGCCCGCGGTCCGTGGCGACGTAGACCACCTTCGAGTCGCCCGAGATCGCGACGCTGCGGGCCGCACCGGGCACCCGGACGCGCCGCGTCGGGCCGCCCCGCGTCCCGGTGACGAACGCGCTCGTGCCCGTCGGGTTGCCGCCGGGCGCGAGGTTCGTGGCCGTCGACAGGAACGCGACCTGCCGCGGGCCCTTCGGCCGGTCGGCGCGGCCCGTGTAGCCCGAGATCGACGGGGAGAACGAGTCGCCGTCGGCCGGCGCGCCGCCCAGGCCGTCCGAGAGCAGGCGGGTCGGCCCGACCTTCCACCTGTTCGCCAGGCGCGTCATCCTCCCCGTGCGCTGCACCGCGTAGACGTTGCGTCGCCCGGGGGTCACGATCCCGGCGGTGCTCGTCGTCGTCGACGTGTAGGCGACGTAGCGGTTGCGGCGGCTGTCCCGCGAGATCACGGGCTCGCTCGCGACGCCGTCGGGCATCGCGCCCGCGGGCGTGCGACCGAGCAGCCGCTGCTTCGCGGTCAGGTCGCGGGCGCTGGAGTAGCGCCGGGCGCACCTGCCGGCCTTGAGCGCCCGGGTCGTGGCCCGGTCGCCGGCCGCGGTGGCGGCGCTGCGGGTGGCGGGGGCGGCGGGGTCCTCCGCGGCCGAGGCGCCGACCGGGACGAGGACGGCGGCGGAGGCGAGCGTCGCGGCGGCCGTGGCCGTCCGGCGGCGCCACGGGGACGTCGGGGGGAGCGTCGGTGCGGTCATCTCTCTGGGGATCGGAGGCGTACGTCGTCCATCCGCGGGGCGGCCGTGGCGGACCGGTCGTCCGTCCAACCGTACGGGCTCCCCCGGGGGTCGAGGGCCTCCCCGGACCCCGGGCCGACGTGGCGGTCCGGCGACCGACGGCGCGTCGTGGGTCGCGGCGGCGGGCGACGTGCGGTCCGCCGGCGCGCGTGCCGCGCCGGGGCCGCCCGTGCCCCCGCCGTGGGACGATGCGCCGGATGCCGTCCGTCGTCCCCACCGGCGCCCCGCGCCGCCGCACCGGCCCGCGGGCCGCCGGCCTGCGCCGCCGCGTGCTCGGCGGAGCGCTCGCGCTCGCCGCGGGCGCCGGACTGGCGGGCTGCGGCGGCCAGGCGCAGGAGGTCCGCGACGCGCTGACCTACACCGGCAGCGTCAACCGCGTGCAGGCCGGGTTCGAGCGCGACCTCGACGAGCTGCGCCGGTCCGCGGACCGCGCCGAGGTCCCCGCGGACGTCGAGCGCGCGGTCGCGCGGCTGGCGCGCAGCGTCGACGGCGTGCAGGGCGATCTGCGGCGCATCCGCCCGCCGGGCGCGGTGACGACCCTGCACCGGGACCTGATCGCCGCGTTCGCCCGCTGGTCGCCGCCGCTCGAGCGGTTCGCCCGCGCGCTGCGGGCCCGCCGGTCCCCCATCGCGCTGCGCCGCGCCCGGGACGCCTTCGTGCGCGACACCGCGACGGTCGAGCGGGGCCTGGGCGTCGCGGCCGGCCGGGTCAACGACCGCCTGCGCAGCCTCTCGGACTGACGGGACGGGCCGGCCCGGCGGGGGCCGTGGATCCGCCCGACCGTCCGCCGCGCACGGCGTACCGGGCCCCTGCGGCTCGGTCGATCGTCCGCCGGGCCGCCGACCGGGGCCCGCACCGCCGATCACCGGGACGTGCCGCCGTCCTCCCCCAACGGGTCGCACGCCGACCGGGGCTCGACGCTCGTCGAGGTCCTCGTCGTCTGCCTCGTCCTCGTGATCGTCCTCACCGGCGTGCTGGGCGTCCTCGACACCGCCGCCCGCACCGTGCCGCGCGACGTCGAGTGGACGCACGCGATCGCCGAGGGGCGCGTCGGCGTCGCCGGCATGGTCCGCGAGATCCGGCAGGCCGACGTCGTGCACGGCGCGACGCCGGACCGCATCGACCTCGGCCTGAGCGCCGGCGGCGCGGCCCGCCGCGTCATGTACGCGTGCGACGTCCCGTCGTCGCGACCGGGCCTGCGGCGCTGCACGCGGGTCTCCGCGGCCGCGGGCGTCGCGCTGCCCGCGCCGACGACCGGCACGACCGTCGTCGACCGGGTGGAGAACGCGACCGGCACGGACCCCGTCTTCGGGTACGACCCCGCCCCCGTCGGCGCCCGCTACGTCCGGGTCCGCGTCGTCGTCCCGTCGTCCGGCGAGCGCACGGGGGCCGACCGCCCGATGCACCCCGTCGTCCTCGAGGACGGGGCGTTCCTGCGCAACCGGGACCTCGGCGGATGAGCGTCCGCGCGGCCCGCGCCGAGCACGGCTTCACGCTGATGGAGACCGTCGTGGCGATGCTCGTCCTGACGGTCGGGCTCCTGGCGACCCTCGGGGCGTACGACGGCGCCCGGGGCCTCACCGCGGTGTCCGAGCGCACGACGGTCGTCGCCCACCGGGCGCAGGCCGAGATCGAGCGCGTGCGCGGGCTCGGCTGGTCCGGGATCGCGATGGACGCCGTCCCCGTCCGGTCCACCGACGCCGCGGACCCCGCCTCGTGGCTCACCCCGGACGCGCCCCCGGGCCTGCGCCCCGACCGGCGCGCGCCGTCGACCGTCGAGCCGCTCGTCGTCGCCCCCGGGACCGGGCGCGTGGCCGCGGAGCCGCGGTCGTGGACCGACGGGCGGCTCTCGGGCCGGCTCCACACGTGGGTGACCCGCGTCCCCGACGGGTCCTGCGGCGCGGGCTGCCCGGGGGGCGGCGAGGCGCGGCGCATCACCGTGGCCGTCACGGTCGACGGCGGCGCGGCCCGGCGCGGGCCGTTCGTCATGTCGACGCTCGTCACCGACCCGTCCGCCGCGCCGGCGGGGCTCGTCGTCGACGGCACCCGCAACCCGCTGCGGGACCCGACGATCACGTGCGCGACGTCGGGCGGCGGCGCCGTGCCGTGCGCCGCGCCCGTGCCCGCCGGGAGCGGCACGTCCTGGTTCCTCTACGACACCCCCGCCAGCCGCACGACGTGGTCGGCGGTGACGGAGGACCACCCGACCGACCGCACCGTCGCGCCCGCCCTGCTCTGCCTGCTGCCGCTCCTGGCCGAGTGCCCCGTGCCGGACCTCATGGGCGACGAGCCGACCCCGGCGCCCGCCGTGCTGCCGCCGCTCCTGGACCGCTCGTCCGACCTGCCCGGGTCCGCCGGCAGCGGCGGCCGGGTCCTGCGCCGCGACGACGTCGAGTGCGACGGCACGCCGTCGCAGGACAACACCACGAGCCAGCGCTGGGTCACCCCGCCCCTGGGCCGCGAGACGACCCCGACCGGCCAGGGCGGCCTGACCCTGTACTCCCGGACGACGACCGGGACCGAGGCGCGGGTCACCGTCTGCGTGCAGCTCTCGGTCGCCCCGGGCCCCGTGCGCGAGCTGCTCGGGCTGCCGGACACGATCCTCGGCACCGCGTCCTACACCCTCGCCGCGTGGCCGGCGGTCACGACGCCGGTGTCCTTCGGCTTCGCGCTGCCGGGCACGATCTCGACCGTCGCCGCCGGCAGCCGGATCGCCGCCCGGGTCTGGCTCGCCGCGTCCTCGCAGGCCGACGTCGTCCTCGCCTACGACCACCCGACCGTGCAGTCCGCGCTGCAGCTCAACGTCCGATGAGCCCGGCCCGCCACGGGGACGACGACCGCGGGTCGGCGCTCGTCGCCGCGATCGGGGCGCTCCTCGCCATGGGCCTCCTGGCCGGCGTGGCGCTGCAGGCGTCCGTGGCCGGCTCGGACGGCACGACGGCCGACGCGCGGGCCCGGCAGGCGCTGCAGGCCGCGGAGGCGGGACTCCAGCGGGCGACGTACCGGCTCAGCATGCTGCAGCCGGCCGCGGACCGCTGCGTCACGACCGTCGTGCTGGACCCGGTCGCCGGGGGCTGCCCGGCCTCGCCGCCCGAGTCGCTGGGCAACGGCTCGTCGTTCTCGTACCGGACGACCACGGCGCTGCCCGGGACCGGGAGCTGCGCCGGGCTGACCGTCCGCACCCAGGCCGCGCTCACCCAGCGGTGCATCACCGCCACGGGCACCACGGACGGCGTCGTGCGGCGCGTGCAGATCCGGGTCGCGGCGTACGCGTCCACCCCGCTCTTCCCCGTCGCCGGCGTGCTCGGCCTCGAGGCCGTCTCGATGAACGGCAACGTGACGCTGCCGACGACGACCGCGGCGACCAACGGCGTCCTGACGGCGAACGGCAACGTCCGCACCGCCGGGACGGTCCTCGGGCCGGCGGGGACCGTCAGGACCACGGGCAACGTCCAGGTCGGTCCGGTGGCGACGCGCTCGGCGGACGAGGGGCCGTTCGTGCTCGGCGACGTCGACCCCGGCTCGTCCGCGACGGTCAACGACGACGCGCGGATCGTCAACGGCCTGCGCACCCCGCCCGTCGCCCCGTACGACGCGGTGTCGTCCGGGTCGGCCGTGACCTTCGACCCCGCCACACGCGCGCTGCGGGCGGCCGGCAACGCGACGATCACGCTCGGCGGCGGCATCTACAACTTCTGCAGCGTGCAGATCGCGGGGAACCTGACCCTCCAGATCGCGCCCGGGGCGAAGGTCGCGTGGTACGTCGACTCGCCCGACGACCCCAACGGCGGCTGTCCCCCCGGCAGCGGCGGCTTCTCCGTCGGCGGCAACTTCCAGACGGGGCAGGCCGGCGGCGACCCGACCGCCTTCCAGCTCTACGTCTACGGCACCGCGGACCGTCGGCACGGGGTCACGATCCGGGGCAACGCGGCCCTCCGGGCGACGATCTACGCCCCCCGCTCCGACGTCCACATCGCGGGCAACGCGCAGGTGATCGGCGGGGTCGCGGCGCGCACGGTGACGCTCGACGGCAACGGGATGGTGTGGGACGGCCGGGCCGGGACCCTGCAGACCGAGAGCCGCGGCAGCTACCACCGCACCGCCTGGCGCGAATGCCCGTCCGGGGGTGCCGGATGCTGAGGCCACCACCCGTCCACGGCGCGCTCCGGGGCCCACCGATCGGTGGGCCGACCCGTCCACCGTCATGCGCGGACGCCTTCGCCGTACTACCGTACGGCATTGCAGAGACGCAACCTGCGGGTTGCCACCCACTGCGATGGTCTCTCCTGTCCCCCTACGGAAGCGGTACCTGACTATGCGACATCCGGACTCCCGTCCGCCGTTCTTGGCCTTGGCGTTCGCGCTGGTGGTGTCGTTGGGCACCTCCCTCGTGTTCGCGTCAGGCGCGTCCGCCGCGGAGGCGCCGAGCTTCCAGTGCCGCGCCAGCGCGCTGGCGCTCTCGATCACCGACCAGCCCTACGTCGAGCC
>WLOB01000012.1 GCA_009699505.1 Actinomycetota bacterium
CCCAACGGCAAGGGCAAACGTGGCGACAGTGAGACCAAGTCGTTCAGCACCGAGTTCCTCCGCTCCACCGGAGCGATGAAGAACATCTGGGCCATCAGCAAATGAGACCGATCCGACCCGCCATCCTGATCGCCGGCATCACGACCTTCGTCGTGCTGCTCATCCTGCTGTTCGTCAACGGCGGCAGTCGCGAGCGCAACGGAGACCAGGCGACCGCGCCGACCACCACCCAGGCCCCGCGACCGGGCTTCGGCCCCCACGGCGACGTCCTCGAAACCGAACCAGAAACCGGCGGCCCGTCGGCGGTGACGCTGAAGAACCCGCAGGTCATCCGTCGCTGGCTGACCGACACCACTGAGCAACGCACCCGCGACCTCCTCGTCGAGCTCGCCCGCGAACGGATGCGACGCCCCAAGACCGTGACGATCACCGGACGCGTCTATCCCGCCGACGACGGCACGCTCCCGCTGCGGCTGCGCGGCGGCACCCCAGCCCGGACCCTCCGCGTCGTCATCGACACCCGCAAGCCCGGGCGCCTGACCATCCGTGTTGACGGGAAGGCCTGGAAGACCGTGGCCACCGACGACCAACGAGCCCAGCCCGGCGGCACCCCAGCCCGGCCGACGATCTGATGCACCGCACCGCACGGCACCTCCCCACCCTCACCGCCACGCTGCTGCTCGCCCTCGCCACCGCGGGCTGCGGCGGACGCGACGACGAACCCAGGACGACCACCACCAACGACGCGCCGCCGGCCGACGCCACCGACAACCCCGCCCCGAAGGGCCAGACGCAGCCGGGCCCCGGCCCCGTCAAGCTCCCCGGCCCCAACGCCAACGACCCGCGGACCCAGACCGCCGCTCGCTACGCCGTCAACGCGGTCTCCTACACGCCCGAAACGTGGATCGACCAACAGACCCGCCTGCGACAGCTCGCAGTCGGCGAAGAGCTCGAGGAGCTGGACCAGAACTCCTCCGACCTGCAGACCCAGCAGCAGGCTCTGCTGCAGAACCGACAGAACAGCGCCGGGCGCGTGCTGGGCGTCGACCTCGCCCGGGCCGGCGAGACGGCGGCCACCGTCGTGGTCGCTCTGAAGGTCACCGCCACCGGACAGGGCCGCAGCGCCGCCCCCGACGCGGCGGACTACGAGATCGCGGAGGTCGACGTCACCCGCACCAGCGAGGGTTGGCGCGTCTCCCGCTTCGAGATCCAGCCGTGAGCACCCCGCACGACGGCGCCGGCGCAGCGCCCACAGCTCCTCAGGCGATCACCTGCAGCGATCAGCAGCAGCTGAACGTCCCGCGGTGGCTGGCCGTGCTCCTGGCGGCCACCACCGACCTCGTCCACGCCACCTCGCACGGCTACCACGCGACATGCCCGCGCCCGCAGCTGCAGGACCTCGTGGACCAGTACGACTCCGCCCCCATCTGCGACGTCTGCCGCGCCACCTGGCCCCGATGGGCGCACGGACGAACGACCCCGACGGGCCCGGAGGCCACCGACGACGGCAGCTGGCTGCTGTGCGACGCCTGCGACACCGCCAAGCGCGCCGGCGACACCCAGATACTCCACGCCCGCATGCGCCGCGCCAACCACTCCACCGCCGCGCTCGCCGCACTACCCGCCGCGACCGTCGAGGCCGCCACGACCACCGCCGTCCAGCGCGTCGTCACCGACGCCGCGGGCACCAGAAGGCCCGCGCCCTGGCTGGCCCCCGGCGCCCTCTGACTGACCGCCCCGGCCCGCACCGGGCGCCGCGACACCGTGGAGGTATGGCCCGTACCTTCCCGCTGCGCACCGCGCTCGTCAGCCACCCCGGCCCGCGCACGCTGACCGCCTGCGCCCTCGCCGCGCTCTACCTCCTCCGCGACCAGGACCACGCCCCCGACGGCGCCGCCGGCGCATGGGACCGCACCCTGCAGCCCGAGACGGCCGCAGCCCAGCAGCGCCAGGCCACCCTCGAGCTGCACGCGCTCGCGAACCTGCTGCCGGACACCCCGGGCCCGCTGGCCCCGATCGCTGACCTGCGGCTCGCCGAGATCAGCGCCCACGACTGGCCGCGGCTGCTGTCCGCGGTCGCCCGCCTCTGCGACGACTGCGCCGGCGAGCTCGGCGGGGCGATGGCCCGGGTCGTGCTGGAGTGCGCCGGCAGCGACCCGTGGGCCACCGACTTCTTCCCCACGCCCCCGTGCCTGTGCCGCACGCTGGGCATGGTCTGCGACCCGGGGGAGGAGGAGTGGATCGTCGACCCCGCCGCGGGCACCGGGTCGCTGCTGGCGACCGTCTACCTCGACTGCGTCAAGCGCGACGGCCGCGAGCTCGCCGACGCCCGCACCTGGCTCGGTGTCGAGCTCGCCACGATCGCCGCGCTGCAGATGCTGGCCGTCGGCGCCTGGCACAGCTGCTGGATCGCCGCCGGCAACGCGCTCACCCAGCAGCTGGTGGGGGAGGCCCCCGACGGCCGCCTGCGACAGCTCCACCCGTCGCTGGTCCTCGCCAACCCCCCGTTCAACAGCAAGGTCACCCGCAGCTCGCTCGAGCACGCACCGACCCACCCGCTGATCGTGCCGACCTCGCTGCTCTACCGTCAAGTCCTGCGCCGCCGGCACCCCGCCACGGCCGCCGTCGCAGCCGACTGATCCGGCACGCCACCGCAGAATCGGTCGCCGCGACTGCCACGCTGCCCCAGATGCCCCCCTCCGCGCCGCCCCGCCCCACGCTCGCTCCCGCACGCCGCCGGCTCCCGCACGCCGCCGTCACGGTCGCGGCCGTGATCGCCGGCGCCGGCGTGTGCGGATGCGCGACCTTCGACCAGGACCCCGCGGCCGCGACCACCGGCGTTCGCGTCCTGAAGGTCGTCGACGGCGACACGCTCAACGTCCTGCTGGCCGGCAAGCGGGAACGGGTCCGCCTGGCCCTCGTCCAAGCCCCCGAGGTGACCGGCACCCCGAGGTGCGGCGGCCCGCAGGCCACCGCCGCGCTGCGCCGCCTCATCACCGGACACCGCCTCCGGCTCCGCCGCCCCTCGACCCAGAACCGCGACCGCTACGGACGACTCATCCGCGAGGTCCTCGCCGACGGGCGCAGCGTCGACGAGCAGCTCGTCCGCGACGGCTGGGCCACCCAGTTCCGGGTTCCCGCCGGCGGCGACGGCGCGGCCGCGAACCGTCGCATCGCCCGCGCCGCCGCAGACGCTCGCACGCACCAGCGCGGCATCTGGAAGCTCTGCGGCTCCTTCGACCGACCGTAGTGCTGGACCCGACGACCCCACGGACGGCGCCCGCGGTGCAGCTGCAGCTGCACCCCGCCGACCACCAGCACGCCTCGCTGCTGGGGTCCGTCGACGCCTGGGCGCACACGTTGCGCTCAGACCACACCCGGCGCGCGTACCTCGGGCCCGTCCTGCGGCTGCTCGAGCACCCAGCCGGGTTCTCGCCCGCGGGCCTCGAGGCCCTCCGCGACCACATGCTCGAGGCCGGTCGCCAAGCCCGCACGGTTCACCGCGCGATGGGCGCGGTGATCGCCTGCTCCGCCTGGTTGAGCACCCACGGACACCTCCCCGCCAGCACGCCTCCTGCGCTGCAGGCCGTCCCCCGCCCGCAACGCGACCCGTCGTCAAGACGGTCCGAGCCGCGGCGGACCGAGCAGCTTGCGCTGCCATGGCCCGCCAGTCCGCCTCCGGCCGGCTGACGCCCCCACCCGCCGGAAGGCCGGCCCGGGGCCGGCCCGAAGCGTCTCGGACGGCTAGTAGCAGGTGCCGTCGGAATCGCGACGGTCGAAGTCAAACGAGAAGAACGTCTCGCCGTAGAAGATCGAGCCGCGGCACGCCCAAGCGTTGTAGGCGGGCAGCAGCACCAGGCTCTGGAGCTGCGACGCGTTGCCCGTCGCCGCGATCGCCGCGACCTGCGCGGGAACAGCACCGCGCAGCTGCGCGTTCTCGGCGGCCACGGCGTCGCGCTGCTGCGCCGCGGTGGCCGCGGACCCCTGCGCTGCTGCGAGCTCGGTCTGCAGGCCGGAGACCCGGCCGTTGAGTGTCGAGATCGTCACGCGCGCCGCGTCGCGGGCTTCTGTCGCGTCGTCGCGAACCACGAGCGCCCGGTCTCGCGCGCTGCGGGCCGCCCGCGCGCTGCGCTTCGTCCGCTCGTGAGCGGCCCGTTCCTTCCGCAGCTGCACCCGCAGCTCACGGACCTTCGACGACGACGACCCGGCCGCGGCAGCTGGGCCAGCCAGCAACAACGCGAAGACCATGGCGAGCGCAGCAATGGAGCGCAACATGACGAGAGAACCTCTGCGGAACGAAGAACGGGACGAGACGCGAGCGGTGAGGCAGCCGAGATGCAACCGGTGCGCGCCGAAGGGCAGCGTACGCCCGGCCGTCGGCTGGCGGTCGCGCCGCGGCTAGAGGGACGATGCGCCGATCAGGTCGCGGTGCCGGGCGGCCCCGGTCGGCTCGTCGGCCGCGGCGGGGGTGTCCTCGCCGAGCTCGAGCTCTCGGGCGCGGGCGTTCTGCGCCACCCACCCGTGCTCGTCGACGACCAGGACCGCCACGTCGAGGTCCTGCAGCAGCGAGGCGCGCTCGGCCGGTAGCGGCGCGTCGGTCACCAGGCACAGCGCGTCGGTGGGGGCCCCGTGCAGCAGCCGGTACTCCAACAGCTGCGCCAGGCCCGCCCGGCTCTGCTTCACGACGTTCTGCTCGCGCACCGTCTTGGCCTCGAAGAGTACCCGCCCGACGTGCGGCGACGTCGACCACAGATCGACGGCCATCGGGATCTCCTCCGCAAGCGACCAGCCCTGGTGCTGCAGGTGGCCGGCCAGGCGCGCCAGGATCTCGTGGTGGCCCTGCCGGGCCTTCTCCTGCAACGCCAACGCCTCACCGCCACCGACCCACGTCTGCTCCGAGACCTCCGCCGGCGTCGGCGCCCGGTCCGGGTCAAACAGCCGCGGCCGCCGCAGCACCACCTCCGGGCCGGGCACCTCGAGGACCTCGGCGACCCCGACGTCGGCGGCCGCCGAGGACTCGTCGGCCTGGGGGAGCGCATGATCGGCCAGCGCGGCGTAGAGCTCGTCGACGAGCTCGGACTTCGCCCGCACTAGATTGCCCTGCGGCGCCCTGACGCCGGCGACCCTCCGGGCGTCGGAGGCCCGGACGCTGGCCAGCGGCGTCACCCGCAACGAGTAGCGCCACCGCACCGAGTCGGTGGGGTGGGGGACGTTCGTCTGCATGCCGCCGCTCTCCACCCGGTAGAGCCCGAGGATCGCCCCCTGCAGATCGACACCGACGATGAAGACGTGTCCGCCCTTCTCGACCTGCTTGCTCGTGCTCGCGAACCACAAGTGCTCGAACGCGGCGGGGTCGTAGTTGTCGTCGACCGGCGCGCCGCTGACCCCGACCGAGGCCAGGTACACCCGGCCGAACCGGTGCGGCGCGACCGGCTCCACCGCACCGGCGACGGCGGGCGCCGAGGACTCGAGGGCCCGCTCGGTGAGCCGCCAGTGCCCGTACACGCCGGTGGACTCGAGGTCGCCGCGGAGCTTCAAGACGTCCAGCGCGTCGTCGTAGGCCAGCCGCACCCGCGTCTTCTGCGCCGTGCCCCGCCGGGCGGGCCCAACGGCCAGCTCGTCCGGCGACCAGCCGTGCCGCGCGATCGCCGCGTCGATGAGGTCCTTCCGGCGGCCCTCCCCGCCGAGCTCGCGCAGCGTCTGAAGCATCTCGCCCGCGAGATCGGACCCCACGAGCCCCTGGACGTGCGCGAGCCGCACCGGATCGGTCATGGGGAAGAGGTCGACCCGAACTCCCGCACGCTGACGCGCTCGCGCGCCCGTTGGCCGAACGTACGGCCGGCTCTGGGCGTCAGTCCTGCGTCGCCGCGCACACCTTATGCACGGGCCCGTTGCTCTTCGGCGGCGTCACCTTCGGGTCGCACACCAGCAGCGGCCGCTCGCAGATCGAGCACGTGCCGACCGCCGAGTCCAGCCACGACTTCACCGCGTCGCGGCGATCGGCCGGCAACGGCGCGAGAAACGAGTCGAGAGCGTCGGACACCATGCCACGGTACCTCCGGGTGCCCGGCCGGGCGCTCCAGCCCCGGCACCGGAGCGCACCTCCCCGCTCACGACCCCGACGCTGCAACTACGCGCGCCCTCGGAGTGCGAGGGCGCGCGCAGGCGTGTGTGGTGGCCTGCTGCCCGTCCCGGGGCGCACAGGCCGAGTTGTCCCGTCCGCGGGCACCAGGAACCCGAGGACCTCACTACCGCAGCGCGCCCCGCGGACCCCTTCTAGTAGGTGCTGGGCGTCGCGCCCGTCGGCCGCATCGACGTGGTGCCCGGGCGCTCACGCGGCCCGGAAGACCTCGCGACGGTGCCACGCGAGGTAGGACTCGCGTGGCGGCGGGAAGTCCGGCTGCGGGTCCTGCAACCGTTGACCGCGAAGCGGTCGCAGGCGGGCGTCGGTGGCCGACGGCTCGGCGACGTGCGGGCTGACCATGATGCGCCGCTCGTCGTCGGCCGAGAGCGCCCCGGTGTCCCACGCGAGGTGGTGGATCGCGCACAGCGCCAGGCCGTTGTCGACCTCGTCGCTGCCGCCTGAGGCGTGCCGGAGCACGTGTGCGGCCTCGATCCCCAGCGGCGCGTTGCCGACCCGCACGGCCCAGTCGCACACCGCACACCGCGCCTGGTACGCCACCAGCACGCTGCGCCGGAACGTGCTGCTGCGCCGCCGGCGCCGGATGATCGGCGCGGCGTCGATCGAGACGCCGACGGCGTCGGCGATGGGCTGATGCAGCGTCTCCGGAAAGAACTCCGACAGCACCACCTGCGCGGCCTCGGCCAGCAGCTCTGGTGTCGCGCGCAGCAACAGGTGGTCATCAGTCGGAAGGCCGCCGGCGGCCGACACGCGCATCGACCCCTTCGTCGGCCGTGAGCGCCCGGCCGCGTACCTGAGGGTTCCGTCGGCGGCCACGACCTCCCACACCCGGTCGCTCTGCAGGTGCCAGAACGCCAGGTACGGATCGGTCTGCCCGGGCGCGAACTGCTGCAGCAGCCCCGTGAGCGGGCCCTCGGCGTCAGCGAACGAGATCAGCCGCGGCGCCCCGGCCTCCGTGCGCCCCAGCGCCCACAGCAGCGTCAGGGGCTTGTTCGGCCGCCGCTGCGTGCCGGCCACCGCGGTGCGCAGCGACCCGTACCGGCGAAGGAGGTCCTGCGCCGCTGCATCGGAGGGAACGTCCACGTCGGGCACGGCCTGACCCTAGCCCGCGGTGGCCTGGACCCACGCTGCCAGAGACCGGGATGCCGGCGGCTGGCGCGGCGCAGCTCCTTGTCCGGGGACGGCGAGGACCTTCATGGCCTGGGGCCTTGAATGCTCCGACGAGAACCTCAGGGCGCCGTGTCGTCGCAGGTGGGCCAAGAACCCGAGCAGCGCCTCTTCAGCGAAGACGCTGCGCCCGCACCCCAACTCGGCCATCGAGCGCAGCATCGCGTTGAAATCGCACGTCGCGCCGGCGCGACCGGCGACGTGTTGCTCCCAGATGGCGACATGCCAGTCGGGGTCCCCAGCGACGCGGGCGTCGGTGACGAGGCGCTCGGTCACCCACGCGGGCGCGCGATTGCGCCGCTCCCGGCGTCGCAGCGCGCTCCACGCCGCAGCAGCGACCGTGCCCTCCGGGGGGCTTGGGCGGTCGGCGGTCAGAACCGTCAGGTCGCAGCGACTGCCGGTCGCGGCCCCGGTCCTGCGGTCGATCTCGAAGATCGCGCCTCGACCGCGGTCAAGCGCCAGAAACCGCGACCCGTCGGGCAGCACCTCCATCGCGCTGCGCGGCTGCGCGACGTCGACGGGCGGCGGTTCGTCGACGTCGCCGAGGACGCGCATCGTTCCCACGATGCGCCCGTCGTAGTCGGCGAAGTCGATCAGACCGATGCTCCGCAGCTCGAACAGCCACTCGGAGACCGGCCCGTCGGCGCGGCCTTCGAGCCCGTAGAGCAGTTGCCGCGCGTGCTTCAGCACATTCGGCGCGGCCACGTCCGACCCTGTCCGTCCGTGGAACGCGGCGACGTACAGCGGCAGACGCCACGACCAGGCCGGGATCCCGCCGAGCACCGGGCCAGGGGCGGCGAGCGCAGGATCCTTCGTGTTGCGCACCCGGGCGCGGGCTTGGGCGACGGCGTGGCGGACGCGGGCGACCAGCGCTGCCTGGGTCCGCTGCTCACGATCGAGCCTCGCAGCCCGCCGGTTGGCAGCTGCGGCATCGGCCTGAGCGCGTGCCCGAGCGTCCGCGGCGGCTAGCGTCGCCGCGGCGGCCGCCTCTCGCTCGCGGGCCTTCCGCGCTCGCTCCTGCCGCACGATGGCCTCGCGGCGCAGGTTCTCGCGACCCGCCTCCAGACGCGCGGCCCACGGTGTCGCGAGCCCTTCAGGCGTCAGCGCGCAGTCCTCGAGCGCGCTGACGCCGAGGATGCCGTTGTGCGTGAGGTGGGGGAGGGGCATGTCGGACTCGGCGGTCCGGATCGCGACGGCGTCCCAGTGGGTGAGCAGCTGCGCGAGCTCGCGCCGGTTGGGGTCCAGGAACAAGATCGGGCCACGGCCCGCTTCGAGGATCTGTTTGTGCAGCGTCGAGATCCGCACCTCGCCCGGCTCGGTCGAGTTGCCGCGGCCTGCGACCAGGTGCGGAGTGAGGTGCCCGAAGACCCAGATCGGCACGATCCCCGCGGCACGGTAGTCCTCATCGCGTGCCCGCCAGCTGACGAAATCCAGCGCCGCGTACTGCACCTCCAACGCGTATCGCCGGCCGTCGGGGGTGGTCGCCAGCGCGTCCGCACGCCGGTTGACCGTCGTGATGCCCGCCTCGATCACCGTCGTGGTCCCTGGGACCGCCGCGCGCGCCCACTCGGCCAGCAGGTGCTTGCCGACCACGTGGAAGTAGCCCTCCAGGCCGTGGCCGGATCCGCTGACGACGTGCCGGAAGTGATGGCGCTTGCGCGACGCCCCGACGGTCGTGAACGCCCGGTGCTCGCACTCCTCATCCGGGCAGACCAGGTGTCCGGCCTTGCAAAGGGCTCGGACTGCCGACGCTTCGCCGTCGGCGAGGAAGTAGAGCGGCCCATCGGGGTCTCGGGTGTCGCGCGCGAACAGCTGCCGCGTCTCCTGGCCGGTAAGGAACCCCGACCGCGCCTGTTCCTCGCTCGCCAGCGACATCGCCGCCACGGTAGAGCGCGCCGCGCGGGCTCACCGGCGCCGTGGACGGGTAGCCGGTCCGTCTCGCGGACGCTCCTGGACGCCGATCCGCCGACCCGACTCTGCTGCAGGCGGCCGTCACGCGGCAGGATGAGCGGATGAGCGCGCTCGACGACGTCCTGCGGTTGATCGCCACGCACCTCGCGCTGCACGACAGCTGGCCGCGCGAGGTGCGCCTGGACGCGCCGCGGCTGCGGGCGCTCGCGCACGAGCTCGACGGCGAGGACTTCCGCCGGCTCTGCGAGCACCTGCAGCTTCGGGCGAGGCGCACCCCCGGCGCGTCCGCCGGCGGACGGTCGGTGGTGCAGCTGCACGACACCCAGCACGTGCCGGCCGCCACCCTCGAGCGCACCCGCCTGTGGCTGGGCGTCCGCGCCGCCGACGCGCCGATCTCGAGCTTCGCCGACGCTTTCGTGCCGCGCCCGGAGCAGTGGGGCCTTCGAGGCGACCCGCACCTCTGGGACGCCCTGCGTCGCCGCTTCGCCGGCCGCATCGTCCCCGTCGACGACGTCGAGACCGCCGCGGTCCTGCACTTCGCCATCGGCGAGCTGATCGGACAGGACCTGCGCGCCAGCGCCGAGCACATCGAGGTCCCCGCGTTCTCGATCGGCAGCGGCATGTCCGACGGCCACGTCGACCGCGACTTCTGGGCCCAGACCGCAATTCCGCTGCTCGTCGACCGCGCCCGCGCGCTGCGCCGCCAGACCTGACCTGCGCCGAAGCACCCCGCGCGCGCCCGGGATGCGACGCTCTCAGCCGCCGTGCCTTCCCCCGTATTCCTGCGCCCCCCGGGCCAGCCCTCCAAGATCACCGACCCCGACGAGATTCAGGCCCTGGCCGCGTGGATCATCGACCCGGCTCGAGAACGACCGCTGCTGGTCCTCACCACCCGCAACGACGACGCCGAGCCGTACTTCCCCGTCCATGGCATCCAGCGCCTCGTCGGAAACGCCGGCGACGTCGTCGCGATCAGCAGCAGCCGCAAGGGCCGCCTGACGCGGCAGCTCGCCCACGCGCTGCCTGACGGGCTCATGGTCTTCGGCGGTGCGGCCCGCATCTACTGGCCGACCGGCCTCGTCGGTCTCGATCCCCACGAGCACCCGCTGATCCGCGCGGACACCGACCCCGGCCGCGACACCGAGAAGCGCGCCCGCCTCACGCACCGCTGGAAGCAAGGCCCCCACGACACCATCGCCGCCGTGGCCCCGGCCACCCCTCCGGCGCCCGCGTGGGACGAGCTCGAGCTCCGCAACGCGATCACTCGTGCATGGATGGATCTGCGGCCCGAACCCGACCAGCGCACCACGTTCCCGTTGCAGCCCTTCGACGTCCATCCAGACCTGCTCGAGCAGCTCCGCGCGCTGGAGCCGGCCCGCTCGCCGGTCGCCGCCGCGGCCGCGGCGATCATCAGCCGCTACGTCTGGACCCAGCCCTCGCCGGTCCCCGTGCGCACCGAACGCGACGGCGTCCCGATTGTCCGCTCCCACGATGGAGCCGTCGCATGGCACCTCCCGCTGCCCGGCGAAAATCAGTCCCTGCACTACTGGCAGCCGGCGAACGGCCCGCTGCACCTGCTGCGGATCGCCAGCGCCACCCCGACCGACCTTCCGCAGATCGACACGGGCGTCCCGACGACGCCGCAGCCTGATCCCACCCCCGCCAGGGCAGGGCGACCCACGCCGTTCGTCCTCGACGACCAGAAGCTGGTCGCCGCCCTCACAAGCTGCGACGACGGCATGCAGGTCGCCAAGATCCGCGCCGCCCTGCAGATCCCAGAGGGCGTCTCCCGCGAGCGCGTCACCAAGGCCCTCAACGACGCCATTGCTCGCGGTGTCATCAGCCGCACCGGACAGCGGCGCGCCACCCGCTACACCGTCGCCTGACCGCATCTCGTCACCAACACCGCGCCTGCCGCTCGAGGCCGGGGACCGGGAGTAGTCCGTGTAGGTCATGGCGGAGCGGCCCGGGCGTCGGCTGCCCGCCGCCGTGCCCGGTCGACCTCTTCGCACACGCGACGCAAGCCGTAGATCGCCTGCGGATCGGGCAGCACCTCCGCCCAGGTGAACAGCTGGTCGAAGTGGTCCAGGCCGATCCGTAGCTCCGTCGCAAGCCGCGCAACGAGACGCGCGCGAGCGCGCGATCCGCGGTGGCTAGCTGGCTCGTGCTTGGATAGGAACACGCAGACGTCGAGCGCGTCGGTGAGGCGAAACTCACCCACCATCACCAGCCACCGCGCTGCACGCATCACGCGATCGGGATCCTTGCCCCGCAACGCAGTGGCCATGCGCTGCCTTTCCACAGACGACCGGCCTGCGACCCCTATGACCCCGCCGTCCTCATCAGTTCGGGACTCCCGTGGTTCCGCTCGCCTTCCGCACTACACGAACGTATGTTCGCATGACGCGTGCGGTTCGGGCATCTGTCGGCGCCCGGCGCGACGTTGCCAGGTGCGTCTTAGACGCCCCGCGGCCCGAACAGCACCATGCGGCTGTCAGAACGATCTCCGGGTGCGCGACCTCAGCGCTATGCGAAGCCGCCAGATAGGACCGCTGAGCACCTGCGGGTGCCGCGTCGCGCGAACGGACGTTCGTATCCCGTCCGGGTCGGTGCCTACGGTCGAGGGCATGTCTCATCCTCAGGCATCGAGCGTTCATCCCGCTCCGTGGCGCGCGAGCCCGTGGCTTGACCCTCTGGAGGACTTCCAGGTGCTCCCGAACGCCCCGGAAGTCGAGCACGCGACCACCGACATCCAGGGACGACCTGACCCCCTCACGGTCCAGGCCCGAGCGTCGATCACGTTCACCGACGGCACCGAGGCGATCGAGACGGTGGGGGAGGGACCCAGCGAGAACGAGGCACGACGATACGCCGCCCAGAACGCGCTGATCGTCCTTCGCACCCGCGCGCCCTACCTCGCGCAGTCGCTCGACAACAGGCAGGCCAAAAACGCGAAGAAGCGCCGCCAGCGCGCCCGCCGAAAGGAGCGTCGCGCCGCCGCGGATGCGGCGCAGCCACCCCCGCATCTGCGGCCGCCGGGCAGGCCCCTTGGCGGTCAGTAGCGGTCGACGCCGTCACCGCAGCGCGGGCAGGCGTCGTAGACGCAGTAGAGGACGTCATGGCGCTCGAGCTCGGTGCCCTGCTCGTCCTCGTCCTCGATGCGATCGAGAATCTCCTCGACCGCATCGGTCGAGAGACCGTCGGCGACCTTCTGGCTGATCCGGCAATGCCGGCAGCGCACCGTCGGTCCCTCGGTCTCGAACCCGACCGCTTCCATCTCCACACCGGGTGCATCCACGACCGCCACCGTAGAACGCTCCGGCCCTCGCGTCTTGGCAGGTGGACGAACGACGCGACCGAGCAGCTCGTCGTCGATCGCGAGCGCCACCAACGGGCTGCGCGGGTGCGCACCCCAATCGAGGTGGCCGCGCTGTGGGGTGTCTTCGAGGCCGAGCCCGATCCACCGAGACCCCCAGCGAGGATCCAGCTCTTGGTCTTGGTCGCCGGCGTGGGGGAGGTCCGGGGCCCCGAGGACTCTCGAGAACGGCTGCATCGCCGCGATCGCCCGCAGGGTCCGGTCGCGGCGCGTCGGAAACGCCCACCGCGGTGTCGGTTCCCCGTGGACCCGTACGGGGGCGAAGCGGCGAGGGAGCAGCGACGCGCGCAACACGGCCACCGGAGCGCAGCCCGCCGGCATCACGCGCAGCGCCCGCTGTGCGGCGGCCTCGAGTTCGGGGCCGAGTCGTTCGTGCAGCAGCGTGACGACCAGGGCCCCGAGGCGGACCGTCGGCGGGGCTGTCCCCAGCGGCACCGCCGTCTGATCGGTCAGGCCCTCGAGACGGGCGAGGGTCGAGAGCACCCAGTCGGTGTGGGTGCCGTGGTCCTGGGCGCCGGGTCGGTGCGCGACGTGCGTCGACACCACCGGCCCGGCGCGCAGCGTGAGCTCCGGGGCGGGGCAGCCCGGCCACGGGCAGACAAGCTCGCCGAACCGCAGCTCGTCGCGCCACCGCTCGGTCTCCGTCGTCCCGGGCTGCAGCTGCGGCACGCGAAGGATCCTTGGCGGGTCCGTTCGCGTGTCCGTGACCCACCGCTGGATCTCTCGTCGGCTCCGCTCGTGCGGCGCTCGCGGCACTGACCGGGCCAGCCCGACGTCGACCACCGTCCGATGCGCCACCGCCACCGGCCGCACCGGCGGCTCCGGCCGCCGCTGCGCGGGCGTCGCACCCGCAGCGAGCCGCCGGTCGTGGCGCTCCGCGGCGGCCGCGGAACTCGCGGGGTCCCGGCGTCGCGTTCCGCCCGTGCGTGCTGTTCGTGCTGGGGAGGCGCCGGGTGCTGCGGATTCGGCCGTCGGGTCCAGCGCGAAGACCTCGCCCGCCCGGGCGGGCCCGGCGAGAACCCGCAGCGCGCGCTGGGCCGTGTCGCGGTCGGCGTCCTCGATCGCACCGGCGAGTTCCGCCCACCTAATCGGGTTGCACGCGAACGGGCCGTGCTTCCGGACGCGCCCGGCAACGATGCGCCGGAATACGAAGAGCGCAGTCGGCTGCAGCGCTCGCGCGATCGCGACCGCCAACTCCTCCGGCACCGCCGCCACATCCTCGCCGTCCACGATCCGCACGGTAGAGCGCCCCACCGACGGCGCGGCACCCAAACAGCGCTGGGCGCGCCGCGAGCGTGCCGCCGGACGCGCGAACCAACAGGCGCCGGCGGTCACCAGACCCGTGGGGTCGACGGGCGCCGGGCATCGCGGCGCTCGTAGGTTAGGAGGATGCAGTTCGCGTATTTGGACGAGTCCTACGAGCCGGGCGATGCGTACTGGCTCGGGGTGTGCCTCGTCTCCGCCGCACGTGCCCCGGACCTCCGGACCGGGATCGCAGCGGCCGCTGCGGTGGTCGCTAACGCGGAACCGCTGTTCATCGCGCAGGACGTGGAGCTGCACGCGTCGCAGCTGTTTGGTGGTGGCGGGGCGTTTGCGCCGGTCAAGAACGCTCCGCCGTTGCGGATTGCCGGTTTCCGGGCCGGCGTGCAGGCGATGAAGGACGCCGGCGCGCGAACGATCCTCGTAGGCGTGCAGTGGAGCCCCCGGCCGCCGCGCTCGCCGGTGCGATTTCACCGGATGGAAGCGGTCCGTCGGCTGTTCCCGATCCTCGAGGCCGACCTCGCGAGCTCGAGCGAGGACGCGTTGATCATCGCCGACGAAGAAGAGGGCACCACGCGCGACGTCTTCCGTGAGCTTCAGGCCCATCAGGAGACGATGCGCCCGCAGGGCGGGTCATGTGTTCACGACGTGGTGTTCGTCGACAGCCGGTTCTCGCCCGGGGTCCAAGGCGCGGACCTGATCACGTTCCTGCACCGCCGGAGGTCTCGGCCGGGCAACGATCCCCGCAGCCAGGTCGCACTCGACGGGATCTGGGCGTTGATCCAGGACAGCACCGCCGTCCATGTGCACCCAGCCCCGCCGATAACCGAGCCATGACGCACGAAGAGCCGCTGGCAAGCGGCTCTTCGGCTGGTGGAGGCCCGGTTGGATACGACGCTCTCCGGTACAAGCAGTATATGCATACCAGCGGAGCCTGACCATCAGCAGATACCTCCGCGAACACGATGCGGTCGGGAGTTACCGCACGCGAGATCGCGGCGAGCGGTGCGTCCGTCACGACCCAGAGGACCGTTCTCCCGGGTCCGCAACACCTATGTCCTCCTCGGCCCCTATAGCCAAGGAGACTTGCCATTCGGCCCCGTTTGGGCCTGGCCGACCGGCGCCCGTCCCGCCGGCTGGACCCCCGCGGCCCCGCTTTGCGTCCCGGACAGCCTCTGCGCGAGGGCTGAGTGCCTTTCGCCGTACAGCAGCTGCCCGTTCATCCTCCAAGAAGCGATGGCTCGATGTCCCGGGACCGTTGGCGCGGCGCCCCGGCGTTGAGTGCAGTCCGACGACTCGTTCGTTCGCACCGCCGGGCGGGTCCCGGCAGCAATAAACCGATGTCGGCCGTCCGGGTTGCGAGTGATAATGCGGAATACCACTCGGGACGTCAGAACGATGACCCGACCGTCGACCTCCACCCCGCGCCATGAGCTCGACCACCGCACACCGTTATGTCGGCCGGTGCCCCGACCAGCTGCAGCCCGACGCGCGCGACCACACGTGTCCCGCGTGCTTCCCCGCCGCGACCGGCGTGGCGTGCCCGACCTGCGGTGAAGCCGTGGGCAACCGCTGCAGTCGGATGCGCGGCGCGCTGGCGGGGTTCGCCACCGCGCCGGCGCCGCACGCTGCACGCCGTCGCGCGGTCCGCGAGCTGCAGGAGGCGCCGGTCGATGTCTGAGACCGAGCGGATCCTGACCAAGCACGCGCCACTGGTCGGCCCCGGTCGAGGCCGCGACCTCCGCTTGCGGCAGACCGCTGCGCTGGAGGCCGCGCAGCGCGTTCCCGGTGCAAGGCAGTACCGACGGCGTCCGCTTGGCGGTCGGCGCGTATCTGCGGGCGATGGCGCAGGACGAGTTCGACGCCGTCCCCGGCGCCTTGGCCGATTTCCTCGCGCTGCTCGATGACGCCACGTCGGTCGCGTACGAGCGATCCGCCGCGGCGGCCGGCGCCCGGGCGGGGGAGTGGCAGGCGATCGCGGAGGCGATCGAGCGTCTCCGCGGCCGCGCCGAACGAGCCGAGATCTCCGACCGCGAGCACGACCCACGATGAGCACGACCGTCCCCGACCATGTTCGTGCCGCTGCCCGCGAGGTGCGCGCGTTGTTCGACCGCCACCAGGAACTCGCGATCGCGATGAACCAGGCCAGCAGCCGTCACGAGGCCGCGGAGCGTCAGCTCGTCTCGGGTCTTTCCGCCGACGCGTTGCGCGCGATCTACGGCCCGCAGGGCCCCGACCTCGCGCTGTCGGGGGAGAAGCCCGCCGTGCTGCAGGCGAAGTTCCCGATCCAGGCGCTCGAGCAGGTCGCCTACGAGCTGCGCACGGCCTACAACGAGCTGCACCGACTCTCCGAGGACAGCCGCATCAACGCCTCCGAGACCGGCGCGGCGATGGAGCGCATGACGCTCGGCCTGATCGAGCTGGGCCTCACCCGCGACGACGTCCAGCGCATCGACGTCGACCAGGTCGTCGCCGGCACGATCGAGACGCCCGTCCGATGACCTGGGACGACCAGCTCGGCCGGAGGGTCGGGCACGTCGAGGCCCAGGAGCTCGCCTACCGCCGGCGCATCATCGCCGTCACCCCGGAGGAGCGCGACACCCTGCTCCGGGCGATCGAGGACCGCGGTATCGACGTCGTGATCGACGAGGTCGCAGCGTGGGTCCGGCGAATCCTCGCCGACCCCGACGACGACGGGCCGCTCCCACCGATCGGGGCGACGCTGCAGAAACAGTGGCGCATCAACGCCCGTGCGCTGCGACGGGACGGCTACCGCCGCTTCGCGGAGGGCGCCCGCCACGTCCGCGAGCTCCTACGCCACGACCTCGACCTGCGCGCACGCTACGTCTCCACCCCGAAGGACATGGACGCGCCCGTCATCGACGCCACGCTGCGCAGCGACGCCGACTTCACCGCCGAGCAGCTCGCCGAGATCGGCGACCTCCGCTGGCCGCCCCGCCCGCGCGCCTACCGGCGGCGTCGCCGGCCCGAGCGGTCGACGTTCGTGGCCGACCCGGTCGACCCTGCCCAACGCGACCGCGACCGCGCAGCGTATGACCGCGAGACCCGCGAATGGCGCGAGAAGAAGCTCGCCGAGGAACGTCGCCGGATCCTCGAGGACGACGATGTCTGACCCGCCCAGCGCCGTCGCGCTGCGGGCAGCGAGAGTTGGTGGGGGGGCATGGGTCCTTCTGTGACGCGAACCCTTCTGCAAAAACGCACCGTACGCCACCGCCTTCCTGCGCCTGCTGTCCACCACTGACGGGTGACCGCGGCGCCGTCGCCGGGCTGTCCTTGAGCAGACGTCGCCTGTCGAGGCCCCGCACCATGTCTCGGTCGGCGACGTCCTGACCGGCCACGAGCACGAGTTAGGTCGTTGGGTCCGCTCGCTGGGCGCTGGCAGCACCCGCCGCGCGTGCCAGCGCGCCACCGCCAACGTCCTCGACAGGCAACGGAACACTGAGCGTCGAGGCGACTCGCGCGCTACCGCGACGACCTCGCCGCCATCATGCGGGCCCCATCGACGATCCGTGCGCGCATGGCCGCGGTCCGGTCGCTGGCCAGCTGTTCGCTAGTCAGGCGCGACCCGCGGCCGACCGTCGGGCGTGAGGCCGAGGTCGGCGAGCGTCGGCAGGTCGTGTCGGGCCCTGTACGCCCAGGCACGGATCCCTTGCCGCTCGACAAGGATCACGACCGCGGTCCCATCGCGGCCGGTGACGGCGTCCCAGCCGACCGTGCGGACCAGGACGGTCGTGGCGTCCCCTCGGACGGCGGTGCGCTCTCCGGGGTTCGGGCCGTCGGTCGGCCACCACGCGACTGCCGGGTGGCGGCCGGCGTTTGCGCGGCCGAGCAGATAGATCGGCCCCGCGAGGACGAGGAAGGTCGCACCTACGGTGGTCGGCGTGCCCGACGAGCTCGCGAGCCCAACAGCCAGCAGGACGACACCGACGCCGATCATGCCGACCGTGACCCGGCGGTTGGTCAAATCGTCGTCGGGCGGCAGTCGCTGCTCCTCGGCAGGGGAGTACGAGCTCATGCTGGGGACGGTACCCACGGCGCCGGACCGGGGCAGCGCAACCGAGCTGTCACCAGCCGTGTCGAGCCGACGACGGTCGAACCCGGCGAGGGTCGGCACGCCCCGGTAGGCGCCAACCCCGGACATCGGCGCAACGCCTACGGCTGGCCAGGAGGTCGCGGCACGGCTACGCTCGCGAGCGTCCGTTCTCGGTCTGCGAACCCGGGCACGGGGACCCCACAACGCACCAGGGAGCACCGATGTTCAAGGTGGTCATGAAGTACCCGGACGGCACGACCGAGGAAGAGGACGAGCTGTTCGAGACGGAAGAAGAGGCCAACGAGTTCGGCCTTACCCAGTGCAGCAACTACTCGACCGGCGCCGAAACGCTGCACCTGAGCAACCCGGGCGACTACCCCGCGCCCGACGACGACGAAGACGTCGATTACGACGTGGTCGAGGTTACGGGCTAGGCAGCCAGCACGCACCTCGACGGGCCGGACCGCTGGTGCGATGCTGCACCAATGTTGCGTCGTGTCCTCGTCCCAGTCGCCGCGATCGCCGGAGCGATGGCGTGGAGCTCGAGCGCCCAGGCGGTCGTCCTGGTCGAAGCGCCCGCCCGGTCGATGACGACCTCCGGATGCCTGTCGGTGGGCATCTGGTACCAGTCGTACTCCGGCGGCTCGCGGCGCGCAACGATCACCGTGTCGAAGGGCGGCACCCGTCGCTACAAGCGGACGTTCCGCGCAACGACGAGCTGGCGGTACATCACGCCGCTCTGCGGCAAGATCGAGGACCTCGGGCCGGGCACCTACACCACCCGGATCACCACCGGCGGACGGACCGTCGCCTACCGCACCCGGGTGCGGGTCACCAACCACTGATCTCCCGCGGGGCCCGTCAAGGCGTGGGCTCAGGCTGCGAGGCCGCCCAGTCGTCGGTGGTGAAGCGCAGATCCTGGCGGGCCCGACCCTGCTCGTCGAACGCGACGCCCTCGCCGGCGAGGCACTCCCGGACGGCCTGTGGTGTCCGGGGCAGCGCCGGGTCGGCGGCGTTCCATCCGTCCGAGACCTCGCCGTGGCGGTTCAGGACGCGGTAGACCAAGGCGGGGACGTCAGTCTCGTTGCGCGACAGCCATGTCCCGAGCGCCTGGCCGCCCTTCGGCGCGCCGGCGGCCGCAGCGACGTCGCCGTAGGACGCCCACCGGCCTTCGGGGATCGCGGCGATGAACGCCCGTACGACGTCGAAGTCGATCGTGCCGCCGGCGCCTTGGCGGCGGCGGGCGGTGCGGCGCTTCTCTTTCAATCGCACCTCGAAGTCGGCGGCCTCCGGCAGGGGGATCAGTACGGACGCGGCGAGCACGATCTCGCCGGCCACCCGGTACGGCGTGACCTGCACGTACGTGACGTCCATCTCGAAGTTGCGGGTCAGCCACAGCACAGTGTTCGTGACGCCGACGGGGAACCCGGCGGCCACCAGCACGATGCGCGGGACCGCGTCCTCGTCCAGCGCCTCGAGGCCGGCGTCCCCGACCCAGTCGTCAAGCTCCTTCCGAGCCTCCGCCGACGTCAACTCGCGCTGATCCTCTCGCGCCACGTAGTCGCGGTAGAGCCCAACGACCTGCTCTGCGCTCAGCGTCGAGACGTACGCGGCGTATCGCAACGCCTGCAGGTCCTGACCGCTCGAGGTCCCGTCGCGCTTGATCTCGATCACCACTAGCTTGCCGTCGCGATCGAGCGCCAGGAGATCGAAGCGATCCAACGTCCCGTCGAACCCTGCAAACTGGCTGCCCACGACCTTCAGCGGCTCGCCGATCACCTCGGGCTTCGCCTTTAGCCACCGCTCGAGCTCCTGCACCTCCCGCGCCCCCAAGCCCTGGAAGGTCTCCGGCGTGATGAGCGTCGGGGAGCCCGATACCTGCGCTCCGATCGAGAACAACTGGAACGAGTTGCGAGCACCAGACACCGTTCGATCCTAGCCCCAGGGCGGACCGTTTTCCGCGTCATGGGCGGTCGCGCGCGAAACGCCGAGAAAGCCACCCGAAGCTGTCCCACGAGACGTCATCCTCGGTGTCCTGCATCGCCAGAAGCGCAGTCTTTGAGGCGGACAAACATCGCACCCGAATAGGGGCGCTGATGGGAGGCATTTGAGATGGCGTCGTTCCGGGGCCGGCCAGAGCGGTGTCGCTAGACCGAGCGCGGCGGGGTTCTCGACACGGGTTACCGACACCGTCCTGGTTGCAACGGGCGGGGGCGTCGTGTCGGCAGACCGTCGTCTCTCGACGCGGCCGGGCGTGAGATCAGATGGCACCTGAGCGTAGGATGTAGGTGCGTACGTGCAGGCGGGGTACACTCAGGCGCAATGTCGAAGATTCAGGACCTCCTTTCCTCGATTCGCGAGCCTAGGCCCGTCCCGCCGGTGCTGGTGCATCTGAACGGCAATCCGGAGTCGGGATCGAACAATCACAGCGACTTCGAGCAGATGGCGGAACTCGCTCGGTCCCACGCGAGGCGGGCCGAACAGCCCTACATCACGCAGCCCGGCGCCCAAGCGGAGTGGGACGAGCTCGAGGCGCGCAAGATGCACATCGCTCTCAGCACGATGTACGCGAACCTGGCGTTCCTCGTAAAGGAGTAGCGCCTCGAGTAGCCACCGCTCGGAGGGTTGCTGGATAGGTCATTCAGGCGGCGCAGGCCTGACTAGCGTTAAACGACACTTTCGCCACCCAGGGCGCGTGGCGGCGTTCAACGCGATGCGAATTTCGGGCGTGCCCCCGTCCCGCGAATCCGGAGTGGCACCGCCGAGCACCTTCGGTGGTCAGGCCCTACGGGGGGCGCGCGAGGTAGCCGGGTCTATGGCCATGCTCGCCGCGCGGGCCGGCTCCGAGGGTCCTGTCGCGGGTCCGGTCGAGATGACTGGACTGGGCGACGAAGAACCACGCTCGCCCATTCGTCCGACTTGGGCGAGTGCACAGCGCGGCTGTTCGATGCTCGTCAGACCCGTCCCTGTTCGCGCGACCCCACCAGGCCATGACCGTCTTCCTTTCCTCAGCCGCCTTGCTCGAGCGCCCCTTCCACGAGCGCGAAAACCTGGTCGTGATTGCCGACCCTGGTGAACAAGACCAGCGGGATCTTCCGTCGGGGGCTCCCGGACAGGCCGCAGGGATCGACGAAAGCACCGATCAATTTTCTCGGATCGTGCAAGGCGGGTTGGCCCAGGTTGGCGCCTCGCACCTTGGTCGTGCGGCGATCGGTCGCGCCCGCGAGGTCGCTCGAGTTGGTGTCGGGGGCGGCGTACCCCCGGCGGCATTGCCGGTGGCGGCAATCGCGGCCGTGGGTGTCGGCGCCCTCGCAATCTTCTTCAACGGCAGGACCGGTATTCCTGACAACGTCACCTGTGTGTCCGCGTCAGCGGCGGAAGGGCTGACGTTCAGCGAGGGCCCGTTCGAGCTCGGCTGCGTCTATTCGGCGCACCCCAAGCGGGCAGGGCACTACCTACCCTGGAGCACCTTCCAGCAGATCACCCTCGCTGAGCGAATCCGCGAAGCCGAACGGTTCTTCATCACCAGTTGCGGCGCGTCGAGGGTCGAGACCCACGTCGAGCAGACCAACGACTTCTCGGCCGACCTGCGATTCGACGGTCTGAAGGTCGCTGGCTCTGCGAACTGGGACTCCCAGGTCGTCAAGAGCACGAAGGACCATCGGATCATCGAGGCCCCAGGACGTAAGGCCCCGAACGACGTTGTGCCGGGCGAGTGGACGTGGCTCGACGCCCAACAGGTGTGGCAGGACATTCACGACATGCGTCGCAACGACGGCCTCACCCGCTATAAGCTCACGACCACGGTCACGGACCGCCGCCACCTCGATATTAAGGCCCTGTCGAAGGTCCCGGGATACAAGGGAAGCCTCAACGGCGGGGGCAAGCGCGACACTGAAACGCTGCTCAAGTGGGAAGTCCTCTTCCCCGCCAAGTAGCCACCGGGTGGAGCTCAGAGCCAGACGGCATCTGAACGCGCAGCCGAACCGCCCTCGGCGGCTGCCGGATATGCTCGGCGGGTGACCGATGTCGACCACGAACGGACGCCACTGCGGCTGACCGGCGGACGGTTCGACGACGCGAGCGCCGGCGCCGAGGTTGGCTTCCCGCTTGAAGTGATCACCGAGCTCGCGCGCTACGAGCGGCTTCTGATCCAGGTCGCTCGCGGCATCTGGAAGAACACCCACCCCAAGCGCATCCGCGCGCCCAAGCGCTTTGATCAGAAACTCCGGCTGCGCCTCGTAACGGTCGACCGCGGAAGCGTCATGCCGGTCCTCGCACCCAACGAGCAGCTCGCCGATCCGCAGCTGTTTGACCCCGACGGCCTGTATCAGCGCTCGCATGAGCTCGTCGCCGACGCCCTCGCCGCGGTCGTGGACGAGAAGCCCCTGCCGGCGGACTTCCCGCTCGAGGCGACCGCAAGTCTCGTGCAGTTCGGCAGCAGCTTCCGCGATGACGAGCGGTGCACTCTTCGGCGCCGCTCCGGCGGCGCGGTCACGTACAGCCAGGCTGCACGGCGGCACCTAGTGAAGATCACTGCCGAGGACAACATCCAGATCGACGGCGAACTCGTCGGCCGGGTCACGCAACTGCGCCCCAACCTGCAGGACTTCCATTTCCTGATCCGGGGAGGTGCCCGCGTCACCGGCAAGTACCACCAGCAGAGCCGCTTTGAGGAGCTGCGCCCCGTCGTAGACGCCGACGACAAAGCAGCGTTCGTTCGCCTTGCGTGCACATTCTCGAAAGACAGCCTCGGGCGAGTCGCTGCGATCGACGACGTCCGTGAGGTCGAGACGGTCGTCGGATCCGAAGACGCCATGGCCGCCGAGCTGCGGGGGCTCTTGGAGCTCGAAGCGGGCTGGCACGACGGAGCCGGCGCAGCACCGACCGAAGCCGCGGTGGAGTGGGCCCGCGACTTCGCCGCCGAGCTGAACGTCTCAACAGACGCCCTGGGGCTCTTCCCGACCCTCGAGGGCGGCGTGCTAGCCGAGATGCAGATCGACGCGCGGCGCTGGTCGCTCGAGGTCGAACCCGACGGCAGTCCATTCGTCGCATCGGCCGGACCCGACGAAGCACCTTCAGTCTCCGAGCCCGGCGGGGCCGCTGATGCGGCACGCGCACTCGAGGCGTTCCTACATGACTGACGCTGCGGATCTTCGGACTTGCGAGACCGTCATAGGAGGTGGGCCGGAGCTTCAGTGGCGGCAGGTGCACCCGACTTTCCTCAAGCGCGGCATCGTGTCGCAAGAAGCGTTCGTCGGAACGCCGGATGACCGTGACCTGGTCTCTACCGTACGGAGCTCTCGCCGCACCGCTTCGGACGCACATGCGCACTACACGGAAGAGCTAGGGCTCGCATCCGCCGGCACCTGGGCGGTGACCGTGAGCGAGGTCGAAGGGGTCGCGTGTCGCGCCGTAGACGACGCAGCGTGCGACGACGTCGCCGTTCCCGGCCACAGCTACATCGACCTCCGCGGACTCGCGAAAGCCGCGAAGAAGGCCGCACGACTCGAGCTCGCGCGTCTCGCGCAACTCCGTGGCCCTCAGTAGGCCCGCTATCTGTTGACACCGAGCACACCTGCGGCTCGTCCCGCCGCCTGCGCCAGCTCTACCTCTGGTCGCCGTCTGACGCGATCGTCGCATCCGCGGTGAGCGACACCCGAGGGACAGCGCTGGTGGCCGGGTCGGCTCGAGTTTCGGTTCATGGATGGGTCGCTGCGACATCCTCAACGCCACTCCCCCGGGCTCACTTATGGCATGTTCGCAACAAAACAGGCGTTCTGGTGCAGAATTAACGGAGTGCCAAACGGGGGTCTCGAAGCGGGGGAGGCAGCGCGGGCATGCCTCGTAGATGAAGAACCCGATTGTCTGCTGATCGAGAAGTTCATCTGCCTGATCGTCGTCTAGGTCGCTCCTCAACCGCGCGGATGTTGCGTCGTCGAGGTCGTCCGCGACGGTCACGCTGGCGCGTCACGGGGCGGTACTAACGACCGTGCTCTCAGGTGCCCTTTCGAACTCGCGCCCGGCCACGTCGAGCCACGCCACCGTCTGCCGACACGACGCCTCCGCCCATCGGTGCCGGCCTGGTCGGCGTCGGCAACCCGTGTCGAGAACCTGAGACGAGGTACCCCGCCGCGTACGGTTTGGCGGCGGCATTCAGGCCGGCCCTGAACGCATCAGCTGGGGCCCGACCCCGCAATAGAGTGCCCCGTGCCCTCGGATGGCACCCGGTGACGCCTTTGATGGTGCGCCTTCGAACAGAAAGTCTCCCTCAAGAGGCTTGAATAGGGACGTTTAGTGTCCTACAGTGGTGACTGTGAATGTCCCATTGACCTCCCGTTCGTTCCCGACGACGGGGCGTATCGCGGAAGATCTTCAGATCGGCCGCGATCGCACGATCGGGCTCGTTGAGGGCAGGCTATGGCGCGGAGATCACAGTCTGCTGTTCGGCGATCGCCGCATCGGGAAGAGCAGCATCGCCGCGGCAGCCTTGGCGAGACTGAACACGCGTGGGGTTCTGACCATCGACCTCGACCTCTCGCAGGGCATTCGCGACGGCGAGACACTGACCGCCGAGCTGCTGCAGGCCGCCGCCGGAGCGGGCGTGTCGCTGACCGCACTCCGCGCGGCATGGGCCGGCAGGCGCCGCACCGTCGGCAGGGCCGGCGGCGGCATCGTTGCAATCGCAGAGGCGCTGCGCAGCGCCGGTGTGGACGACGTGCCGGAGGGGGTCGTCGAGCGCGTCGTCGAGCTCGCTGAGAGCACTGCCCAGCCGCGGCTCGAGCACGCGTTCGAGCTGCTGCACGTGGTTCGGCGAACCAAGCGGGTGGTCGTGTTCATCGACGAGGCCGGGTTGATGACGTCCTGGGACGAGTGCCTCGACATCGCCGACCAGATCGCGCGCGCGATGCGACGCCCTGCGGGCATCGTCTTCGCCTTCGCCGGCAGCCACCGCCGGGCTGCCGACGAGCTCTTCGGCCCCGACGGCTCGTTGCATGCCGAGGGCCTCCCCGTCACGATCGAGCCGATCTCTGACACCGAGTGGGAAGGCGAGCTTCTCAACCGCTTCGCGGCCAACGACTGCATGATCACCGTCGACATTGTCCGCCAGCTCCTCACCCTGAGCGACGGTCACCCGCAGGACACCATGAGGCTGTCGGCGTGCTGCCTGGACCACGCCTCCATCAGCGGTGGCCTGATCGACAAAGCGGTCCTGACCCTCGCGCACCGCGACGCCTCCAGTCACCCATCGTTCGGCCGCCGATGAGCGTCGCGCGGATCGCTCCAGAGCGTCTCGCGGGACCGCTAGACGACTCGCGACAGGACCTGCGCCACAGGCTGCTGGGACTGCTGACCGCAGGAGAGCGGTTGATCGGCATCCACGGCGCACCGCAGGTCGGCAAGAGCGCGATCGTCGCCCGTGTCCTCGGTGAGTACGAGACCCGGAACCAAGCGGCGGTGATCCGCATCGATCTCGACGGGGCGTACGAACCCGAGGTCGTGCACTGGCAATGGGCGCGAGGACTCGCGCGCGCAATCGTCGGACCGGTCAACATGACGCACTTCCTCGAGCTCGACCAGGACTTCTGGCCGGCCAGCTCACGGTCTGATCGGGTGCTTCTGCAGCGGACGCTCGGGCCGCTCGCTGACGTCGCGCTGAGCCCGGACCCCGCGCCCGGAGGCAGCGAGACCACCCGTGATCTCGCCCGCGCCACCGAGGAGCTGGCACGGACGCGACGCACGGTCGTCCTCGTCGAGCACCTGGAAGCCCCACAACTGACGCCACGACATCCCGTAGACGTCGATCAGCTGCTCTGGGACCTGCGGGCCACGATGCAGCGCACAGACGATCTACAGATCGTGCTCGTGGCTCGTAGCGCCGTGGTCGACGACGTGACGGGCCCTGACGCAGCATTCGTCGGTGACGGAACATGGGTGGAAGTCAGATCGCCGCCCCCGAGCGCCTGGCGCGAGATCGCAGCGCTCCTCGGCATCGACGGCGCCGCCTTCGTCGAGGAGGCCATCGCCCTGACCCGCGGCGATGTGCGGGCGATGCAGCAACTGCTTGCCGTCAGCGATGCGACCTCCGCTCGCGCCCGATTCGACGAGGCAGCGAGCCGGGCAGACCTGCTGGCCGCCCGATACCTCGAACACGCTCGGTCGGTGCACCGCTACGGTGCCCAGCTGCTCATTGCTCTATCCCGCGGCGTGCCCCCACGCAGCGAGCGGGCCGGTGCGATGACGCCGCGGGAGGTCAACCGAGCCCTGCCCAAGCTCGCGACCGCCGGGCTGATCTTTCGCAAGGACACTCGAGCATGGAGCGTCTCAGACCCCGTCGTTGCGCACTACCTCGCCAACCGCAACCGCATCAGCGGCCCCAGATAGCCCAAGGCGCAGGACGGAGCCTCTCGGCATACAGGTCTGCACCCTCGACCGACAGCCGGCTGGCCACGCGCCGGTCCCGTCAGTGGCTCCGCCGCAGAGCACGTCGACCGCCCCGACGTTTCACCGACACGTCGCCGAAAGCCCGTACGTTTCGCGTCGACGCGCTGCACCGAGCGGGTATGGCCGGACCCCGTGTTTCGGTCCACCGCGAGTGAGAGTCGGTGGATAGAACTTGCTTGAACTTACCTGCACGGCCGGTCGGCTCGCCGGGAAGCGAGGCCCGGAGGGCCGAGCGCAGCGGCGAGCCGACCGCGCACCTCACGCCGCCTGGGCCGCCGCGAACGCCGCCGGCGTCCTCATCCCCAGCGCGGAGTGCGGGCGCCGCTGGTTGTAGTCCTGCCGCCAGTCCTCGATCACGACCCGTGCCTCGGCCAGGCACGAGAACATCTCGACGTTCAGCAGCTCGTCGCGGACGCGGCTGTTGAACGACTCCACGAACGCGTTCTCCCACGGCGACCCGGGCTCGATGAACGCCGTCTTGACGTGCCCGAACCGGCACCAGTCCCGGAGCGCATGCGCGGTCAGCTCCGGCCCGTTGTCGCACCGCACATGCCCCGGTGCGCCGCGCACGACGGCGAGCTGCTCGAGGACCTCGACGGTCTGGTCGGCCGTGATCGACCGGTCGACGTGCATCGCCAGCGACTCCCGCGTGAACTCGTCGACGACGTTCAGCAGCTTCAGCACCCGGCCGTCGGCGGTCTGGTCGAACTGGAAGTCCAGCGCCCACACCTCCCTGGGCGCCGTCGCGCGCATCCGCGCGTCCTCCGCCGTGGACTCGCCGACCCGCCGGCGCTTCCTCGCCTTCCGCGGCACGCGGAGGCCTTCCTCGCGCCACAGGCGCTGCACGCGCTTGCGGTTGACCTCCCAGCCGAGCTCCAAGAGCCGGGCGTGCGCGCGACGGTACCCCCACCGCTTGCGCTTCCTGGAGATCTCCCGCAGCGCCGCGCGCAGCGCTGCGTCGTCCTGGCGCGGCTGCGGTTCGTAGCGTTCGGTCGATCGGTGCTGACCCACGACTCGGCAGGCCCAGCGCTCGCTGACGTCCATGCGGTCGCGAAGCATCGCGACCGCCCGGCGCCGGCGGTCCGGGCTCACCAGTTTCCCTTCGAGACCTCCCGCAGCGCCCGGTTCTCCAGCGCCTGATCGGCCACGATCGCCTTCAGCCGCTGGTTCTCGCGCTCGAGCTCCTTCAGCCGCTTGGCGTCGTCGGCCTTCATCCCGCCGTACTGCCGGCGCCACCTGTGCAAGGTGTTCTCCGACACCTCGAGCGCCTTCGCGACGTCCGCGACGACCGCGCCGTCGCCGAGCATCTTGTCGGCCTCACGAAGCTTCCGGATCACCTGCTCGGGCGTATGCCTGCGCTGCTTCATTCCCTGTCCTCACTCGCCCGCTCATGCGGGCACAAGGACTCTCACACAGACCGGACCGAACCACCGGGGTCACGCCAG
>WLOB01000120.1 GCA_009699505.1 Actinomycetota bacterium
GCGCGGACTCCGACCGGACGCGCATCCGGCGCGCCAGGTGGTCGAGCAGCGCGGCCGACCGCGGCCGGCGGGCCGTGCCCTCCGCGGGGCGGTGATCGGCATCGGTGCGGACGGGTGCGGCGATGGGTCCATCCTACGCCCATCGCGATCTGCGTGCTGTGCTACAACTCGTTTGCGTAACACCAACGATACTTGAGGGGCAACACCATGACGCACCGACTCCTGCACATCGACTCGAGCATCCAGGGCGAGCAGTCCGTGAGCCGTCGGCTCACCGCCCGGGCCGCCGCCGCCTGGCGGGCCGCCCACTCCGGGGGCGAGGTCGTCTACCGGGACCTCGGCAGCGCGCCGCTCCCGCACATCGACGCCGACACCGGCCTGGCCCGGATGCTGCCGCCGGACGCGCACACCCCCGCACAGGCGGCCTCGTGGGCGCTCACGGAGGAGCTCGTCGGGGAGATCCGGGACGCCGACGCGGTGCTCCTCGGGCTGCCGCTCTACAACTTCGGTGCGCCGAGCACCGTGAAGGCGTGGGTCGACCACCTCATCGCCCCGGGCCTCTCCGTGGACCTGGCGACCCACACCGGCCTGCTCGGCGGACGCGACCTCCTCGTGGTCGTCTCGCGCGGCGGCGGGTACGGCGCGGGGACGCCGAAGGAGGGGTGGGACCACGCGGAGCAGTGGCTGCCCCACGGCCTGTCGCTGACGGGGCTCGAGCCCCGGTTCGTCGTCGCCGAGCTGACGATGGCCAACACGAACCCCGCGATGGCGGAGCTGAAGCCGCTGGCGGCGGAGAGCCTGGCCGCCGCGGAGCGCGCCCTCGACGCCGCATGGGAGCCGCAGGTCGCCGTCGTCTGAGCGGGAGGCGGGCCCCCCGGGGCTCAGGCCGCGGGCCCGAGGTCCTTCTCGAACCAGTACGCCGCGCGGGGGTTGCCGTTGTAGTCGGGGATCTCGCGGTAGCCCGAGCTCCGGTAGAGGTGCCGCGCGTCGGGCTGGGCGGGCCCCGTGTCCAGGCGGACCCGGCGGTGGCCGGCGCGCCGGGCAGCCTCCTCGAGCTCCGCGAGCAGGCGCCGCGCGACCCCGCGTCCGCGCCCGGACGGCCGCACGTACATCCGCTTGATCTCGGCGGTGGGACCTCCCGGGTGCTCCTCGCCGAAGAGCCGCTTGCACCCGCCGCAGGCGACGGGCTCGTCCCCGACCCACCCGACGAGGAAGGTGCCGTGCGGCGGGGCCAGCTCGTCCGGGGTGGCCGTCGGCCCGCGCCCGTCCACGGGCGGCGGGCCGTAGCGGTCCTCGAGCTCGGCGAGGAACTCGGCGAGCAGCGTCGCCCCGGGCTCGTCGTCGGCGCGCGCGACGCGGAACGTCACGCCCGGCCCGCGGCCCTCCGTCGGCAGATCGGCCATCGCCCCATCGTAGGCCGACCCGGCGGGTGCCCCGGCGCCACTCGCCCGACGCCACCCGCCCGGCGCCCCAGCGCCCCGGGACCCCCGGCGTCTCCGCCCCGTCGGGCCCGCGACGACCCGGACCCGTCGTGGCGCCCCGCCGCTACCCGCGGTAGGTCTTCCCCGCGGCGGCGCGCGACCCGCGAAGATGGCCGCATGGGCACGGAGCAGGCGGACGTCATCGTCGTGGGCGGAGGGCTCGCCGGGCTGGTCGCCGCGGCCGAGATCGCCGACGCGGGGCGCACCGTCCTGCTCGTCGACCAGGAGCCGGAGCAGTCGCTCGGCGGCCAGGCGTTCTGGTCGCTCGGCGGCCTGTTCCTCGTCGACTCGCCCGAGCAGCGGCGCATGCGGATCAAGGACTCGCGCGACCTGGCCTGGCAGGACTGGCTGGGCACGGCGGCGTTCGACCGCCCCGAGGACGAGTGGCCGCGCCGCTGGGCCGAGGCGTACGTCGACTGGGCGGCGGGCGAGAAGCACGAGTGGATCACCGGGCAGGGGATCAAGCTCATGCCGCAGGTCAGCTGGGCGGAGCGCGGCGGCTACGACGCCGGGGGGCACGGCAACTCCGTCCCGCGGTTCCACCTGACGTGGGGGACGGGCCCGGGCGTGATGGCGCCGTTCGAGGCCCGGGTCCGCGCGGCGGTCGTCGCCGGGCTCGTGCGCTTCCGCTTCCGCCACCGCGTCGACGAGCTCGTCGTCGAGGGCGGGGCGGTGGTCGGGGTGCGCGGCCGGACCCTCGTGCCGAGCGACGTCGTCCGCGGCGCGAAGAGCTCGCGCGAGGAGACGGGCGACTTCGAGCTGCGCGCCCAGGCGGTCGTCGTCACCTCGGGCGGCATCGGCGGCAACCACGACCTCGTGCGCGAGAACTGGCCCGCCCGCCTGGGCACCGCGCCGAAGCACATGATCTCCGGGGTCCCCGACCACGTCGACGGCCGGATGATCCGGATCACCCAGGACGCGGGCGGCGAGACGATCAACCCCGACCGCATGTGGCACTACGTCGAGGGCGTCCAGAACTGGGACCCGATCTGGAGCGCCCACGGCATCCGGATCATCCCCGGCCCCTCGTCGCTGTGGCTCGACGCGACCGGCAAGCGCCTGCCGGTGCCGCTGTTCCCGGGCTTCGACACCCTCGGCACCCTCGACCACATCATGGGGACGGGCCACGAGCACACGTGGTTCGTCCTGACGGAGAGGATCATCGAGAAGGAGTTCGCGCTGTCGGGGTCGGAGCAGAACCCCGACATCACGGGCAAGAGCATCCTCGAGACGTTGAAGACCCGCGTCTCGTCGGGCCCTCCCGGGCCGGTGCAGGCGTTCATGGACCGGGGCGTCGACTTCGTCGTGGAGCGCGACCTCGAGGCGCTCGTCCGCGGGATGAACGCGAAGACGGAGACGCCGCTGATCGACCTCGAGCGGCTGCGCAGGACGCTCGTCGAGCGCGACCGCGAGGTCGACAACCCGTACACGAAGGACCTCCAGCTGACCGCGATCCACGGTGCGCGGAAGTACCTCGTCGACCGGATCACGCGGGTCGCGAAGCCGCACCGCATGCTCGACCCCGAGGCCGGTCCGCTCATCGCGGTCAAGCTCTCCATCCTCACCCGCAAGACCCTCGGCGGCCTGCACACGGACCTCGACGGTCGGGTGCTGCGCAAGGTCGACGGGCTCGTCCCCACCCCGCACGGCGAGGCCGGCGCCGGGGCCCGCGAGCCCGTGCCCGGCCTGTACGCCGCGGGCGAGGTGGCGGGCTTCGGCGGCGGCGGCATGCACGGCTACCGCGCGCTCGAGGGCACCTTCCTCGGCGGCTGCCTGTTCTCGGGCCGCACCGCCGGGCGGGCCGTGGCGAAGGCGCTGGGCTAGCGGCGCGGCAGGCGGGTCGGGCGCGCCGCGCCCGGCGCGTCGTCCCGGTCCGGTGCCCGTCGTCCCGGCGCGCCGCCGGTCGCCCCGATCCGACGCCCGTCGTCCCGGCGCGCCGCGGGTCGTCCCAGAGGCGCCGCCCATGGCCCCGGCCGGCCACCCGTCGACCCGGGGCTCCGCGCGTCAGGGGCGGCGCAGCTCCGTCGTGGCGGTCCGGGCGGCCTCGCGCAGCTCGCCCGGGGCGGCGGCGAGCGCGGTGGCGAGGGGCCGGTCGGCCGGCCCGATCGCCTGGACCCGATCCGCCCCGCGGCGCTGCAGCTCCGCGGCCGCGTCGTCCTCCACCCGGCCGCCCGCGACGACGCACCGGGTCCCGGTGGCCGTCGCCCGGCGGACCACCGCGTCGACCGTCTTGCCCTGCAGCGTCGAGGCGTCGACGCTGCCCTCCGCCGTCACGACGAGGTCCGCGAACCGCGCGAGGCGGTCGAACCCGACGAGGTCGAGGACGGCCTCCGCGCCGGGCCGCGCCGTGGCGCCGACCGCGCGCAGGGCGAACCCGAGGCCGCCCGCGGCGCCGCTGCCCGGGGCGTCGGGATCCCCGCCGAGGGTGGCCGCCCACCGCGCGAGGGCCGCGTCGTGGGCCTCGACCTCGTCGGGGCCCGCACCCTTCTGCGGCCCGAACCGCCGGGCCGCGCCGTCCGGGCCGCAGAGCGGGGCGTCGACGTCGTGCAGGAGCTCGAGGGCGACGTGGGCCAGGCGCGGGTCCAGGCCGGCGAGGGACGCGTCGACCGCGGTCGGGTCGGCGACGAGGGCCGCACCGTCCGCCGGGGCGTCGACCCCGAGGGCGCGCAGGAACCCCGCACCGCCGTCGATGCTCGCGCTGCCCCCGACCGCCACGAGGATCCGCGAGGCGCCGAGGTCCAGGGCGGCGCGGACGAGGTCGCCGACCCCGGCGGAGGAGGCGCGGCCGACGTGGCGCTCGTCCTCGGGGATCGCCGCCAGCGCGATCGCCTCGGCGGCCTCGACGAGCACCGTCGGCCCCGCCCCGTCGCCCGTCGGGCCCCGGTCGGCCTCGACCGCCCCATCTGCCCGGTCACCCGTCGGGCCCCGGTCCGCTCCGACCGCCCCGGGCGCCTCGTCACCCGTCGGGCCCCGGTCGGCCTCCACCGCCCCATCCGCCCGGTCACCCGTCGGGCCCGGGTCCGCCTCGGCAGTCGCCACGTCCGCCGCGGGCGCGGCCCCCGGTCCGCGCAGCACCGCGATCCGCGCGTCGCCCTCGCGGCCGTGGGCGTCGCGCGCCCGGACGGCGACCGGGTCGGCGTGCCCGCCGTCCACGAACGCCTGCAGGGTGCCCTCGCCGCCGTCGGCCACGGGCAGCTCGAGCGCCCAGCCACCCGCGTCGCGGGCCCCGTCCGCCAGCGCCCGCGCCGCCCCCGCCGCGTCGCAGGCACCGCGCAGCTTGTCCGGGGCGCAGAGGACCGCGGGCGCGAGCTCGCGCACCCGGTCGGCCAGGGCGTGCCACGGTCCGGCGTCCCAGAACCGGCGGGCGCGGCCGGAGGGCGAGGGCAGCACCCAGACCTCGGCGCCGGCGATCCGCTCGGGCTGCCGGCCGTACGCCACCGGTCGCCCGAGCGCCGTGGACCCGGCGGTCTTGCTCGTGTACGCGACGACGGGTGCCCGGCACGCGCGGACCTTCGCGGCCACGGCGTCGGGGTCGAAGCCGGCGGCGCCGATCTCGGCGTCGGAGCCCGAGGCGTGCTTGTCGAGGTCCGTCAGGGCGACGCCGTGCTCGCCCGCCCGACGGAACGCCGTGGGCGCCAGGCGTCCGGGCAGCAGCCCGACGGCGTGCAGCGTCGGCCAGAACGCGTTGCCGGGGCCGGCGTAGGGGGCGCCGACCCGGGCGCTGACGGTCCCCGCCGCGGTGCCGCAGAAGAGGACGCGGGCCCCGTCGGGCAGGACGTCCTCGAGCACCGGGGACGCGGCGTCGGACGGCATGGCGCCATCCTGCCACGACCGTCCGGCCGGCCCGGGGTGCGGTCCGCGGCAGGGGCGCGCGTCACCCCCGCCGCGCGCGAGCGGCGTGCCCCCTGCGGGGGCGCACGAGCGCCGCGGCCGCCGGGCCGGGCGCGGGCCGGGCTACTTGCCGGAGTCCACGGCCTTCTGCAGCTGCGCCTTGTTCATGTTCGAGCGCCCCTCGACGCCCTGGCGCTTGGCCTCGGCGTAGAGCTGCTTGCGCGTGCGGCCCTTCGGGCCGTCCGTGCCCGAGCGCTCGCCGCCGCGCTCGCCGGAGCTCTTGTCGTCCGTCGAGGTCTTCGAGGCCTCGTCGGACTCGCCGGCGCGGGCGCGCTCCTTGTTGACGGTGCGGGCCGCGATCTCCTCGGCGGTCGACTCGCTCTTGCCCTGGTCCTCGACGGACTGCTTGATCTTCTCGTACTGCCGGGCGCGCTTCGTCCCGGGCTTGACGCCGTTGGGCGGCATGAGCACTCCTGGGTCGGAGGGTGGAGCCCTCGCCGCGCGGATCCGCGCGACGAGGCGGGGACCGCCTACCCCGCCCCGGGATCCGTCATGCGCCCCGCCGCCCCGAGGTCGCCGGCGGCGCTACTCCCACTTCCAGCCGTCGACGAGGGACCGCAGGTTCGCCTCGCCGTCCCCGTCGTCCTCGGCGGTGCTCGAGAGCGTGACGGTGAAGAGCTGGTCGTCGTGGATCGACGCGAGCTGGCGCTGGACGAGCTGCCGGCCGCCCTGGCTGCGGCGCAGCGTCCAGCGCACCGCGTCCTCGCCGTCGAGCGACAGCGGCTCCTCGGCGTCGGGCACCGGCGCCCCGAGCACCCCGGCGCCCTGCTCCCGCAGCTGCTTCTCGACGTCCTCGATCTTCACGCCCTTCAGGCTCGGCGGGTTCTCGCGGATGATCACGACGTTCGCGGCGAAGCCGTCCTTCGGCGGCCCCGCGTACGTGCGGTCGATGCGGATCGCGGTGCCGGCGGTCTGCGCCGAGGCGTCCTTCCAGCCCGTCGGCACGACGGTGCGGTAGCCCGTGCCCGTGATCTCGGTGCCCCCGTCCGCGGCCGTGCCGCCCGAGTCCGCGGTCCCGTCCGTCGTCGTCGGCGCCCCCGCGCCCTGGGTCGCCGTCGTCCCGCCGGGGGTGGACGCGGTGGGCTCCTCGTCGTCGGAGCCGCAGCCCCCGAGGGTGAGGGCGAGGATCGCCGCGGCTGCTGGGACGGACGGGTGCACGCGCATCGCGCCAGCCTACGTCCGGGCCCGGCGGGTCGCCACCGACGCGGGGCTCAGCGCCAGCGCCACGAGCGGAGGAAGGCGGCGAAGGTGCGCTCGTCCTCCGCGGCGGTCTCGCGCACCGCGTTCAGCCCGATCGTGTAGACGACGCCGTCGCGGACGACCGCGACCTGCCGCTGCACCACGGTCGTCGGGCCGACCCGCCTGCGGGCCTCGAAGCTCACGGCGGTCTCGCCGTCGATCCGGACCCGGGGGCCGGTGGTGACGTCGGCGCCCCCGGTGACGGCCTGCGCCCGGCGCCGCAGGGCCTCGCGCAGGTCGACCGCGTCGCGGCCCTGCGCCACGCGGTCCGGGGCGCGCACGACGAGGATGTTCGACGTCACGCCGCTGCCGCGGCCCTTGACGTAGGTCAGGTCGAACGCGACGCCGCTGCCCTCGAAGCGCCGCGCCCCGTCGTTCCAGCCGTCCGGCACGCGCACGCTGTAGCCCGTGCCGGGCACGCGGCCGCGGGCGACGACGGTGCCGCCGACGGGGTCGTCCTCGAACTCGCCGGGCTCGCGCGGCGCGGGCTCGGACGGACGGTCGCGCTCCGTCGTCGGGGGCGCCGTCGTGGTGACGGTGGTCGGCACGCGCACCGTGCGGGCGGGCGGCGAGGGCCGGGTCGCGGTGCGCGTCCGGGTCGTCGTGGTCGTGGTCGTCGTGGTGGCGACCGGCCGGGCCTCCGCCCCGTCCGGGGCGGTCAGCGGGGCCGACGCGGCGGTGGCCGTGGTCACCGTGACGGTCCGGGTGCCGTCGTCCGTGCCGCCGCAGCCGGCGAGCGCGACGGCGCAGGCCGTCGCGGCACCGGGGGCGACGGCACGAACACGCATGCCCGCAAGCGTAGAGGCGCGCGCGGCGCCCGGTCGCCGGGGAGGTCGTGCGGGGCGGGCGCGCCGCTCAGCGCAGCCCGTCCCAGACCGCGCGCCGCTCCCGGTGCGGGTCGTCCTCCAGCGCGCCCGCGCCGGCCTCGCCGCCGAAGATGCGCACGGCGCGGCGGTCGGGCTCGTACGCCGGCCAGCCCGGGTCGCCGTCGCGGGCGAACGCCACCCACGCGGCGTGCATCTCGTCCGCGAGGTCCTGGGGGGCGTCCGGGCCGATCATGCCCCAGCCGCTCTGCACGCGGGTCGTGTCGAAGGCGAAGGCGATCTCGACCGCGTGCGCCGCCCCCAGCTGGCCGTCCAGCTGCGGGGAGCGCCACCGGAACTCGTAGAGGTGCGTCGCGGCCGGTCCGCCCCATCGCGCCTCGGCGACCCGGATCGCGGGGATGCGGAAGAACCAGTCGGCGACGAGCGCCTCGAGGCCGTCGCCCGGCGTCGGCGCGTCGGCGTAGACCGCGGCGCCCTCGGCCGGCAGGCGGTACGCGTCGCCCGCGAAGGGCAGCGCGTCGGCGGTGATCTTCTCCAGGATCCCCAGGGGCGCGAGCCAGAAGCGGTACTCCTCAGCGTTCGCGCCGATCAGGACGGGGATCGCGGGGCCGACGTCGTCGGAGACCGCGTCCTCGCCGGCGGCGTCGCCGAGCGCCTCGATCGGCCGGCGGGGGACGACCCGTCCGTCGATCACCGGCTCGTACGGCATGCCGTCCAGGCCGACGTCGCCCCAGCCGAGGCGGTCCGTCGAGGAGACCTCCGTGCCGAGCTGGAGCTGCGCCGCGATGAACTCGTCGATCGGCACGGCGGCGAACCCGGCGGCGGTCGGCTCCACGTCGAGTCGCCGGCCGAGCTCGGCCGCCACCCGGGTCGCGCTCTCCGCGCTCTGCACGTGGTGCCCCGCGCCGCTCTGCGCGATCACGCCGTGGAACAGGCCGCGGGCCTCCGGCGACGCCAGGAGCGTCACCGCGCTCATGGCCCCCGCGGACTCCCCGGCGATCGTGACGCGACCGGGGTCGCCGCCGAACGCGGCGATCTCGTCGCGCACCCAGCGCAGCGCCGCGATCTGGTCGAGCAGCCCGCGGTTGTGCGGCGCGTCGGGCAGGAGCCCGAAGCCGTCCATGCCGAGCCGGTAGTTGATCGTCACGCAGACGACGCCGTCGCGCGCGAACGCGCTGCCGTCGTACGTGCCCACCGCGCCGGTGCCGCCGCGGAACGCGCCGCCGTGGATCCAGAGGAGGACCGGGAGGCCGGAGGCCTCCGGGTCGGCGCGGTCGCCCCCGACCCGGTCGGCGGGCGTCCACACGTTGAGGTTCAGGACGTCGTCGCCCGGGATGATCGGGTCGCTCAGCAGCGTGTCGAACGGCGGCTGGTACGCCGGCTTCGCGGGGGTCGGGCCGTAGTGCGTCGCGTCCCGGACGCCGTCCCACGGGGCGACGGGCGCGGGCTCGGCGAAGCGCAGCGCACCGACCGGCGGCGCGGCGTAGGGGACGCCCTTGAACGCGGCGACCCCGTCGGCGGCGACGCCCCGCAGGGCGCCGGCTCCGGTGGTGACGACGGGCAGGCCGGCGGCGGAGTCGCTCATCGGCCGGACGCTACCGGGGCCCCGCCCGGCGCCCGGCGGGACGGGGCCCCGGGCGGGCGCGCCGTCGCCCGCAGGCCTAGGCCGGTGCGCCGTCGCCCGTCGTGGCGTCCGTCGCCGGCGCCGCTCCGCCGTCGCCCTCGCGGTAGCGCTTCGGGCTGCCCAGGCGCCGGTAGCGGTGCCCGTAGTTCGGCCGGTAGACGTGGGAGCGGCGCTCCTCTTCGCCGGACGCCAGCGCCGGTCCGAGGATGATGAGCGCCTGGGTCGTGATCCGGTGCTCCTTCAGCGTCGCGGCGAGCTCGTCGAGGCGGCAGCGCAGCACGACCTCGTCGGGCCACGACACGCGGTACCCGATCGCGACCGGGCTGTCCGGCGCGTAGCCGCCCGCGAGCAGGTCGGCGACGAGCTCCCGCGGCCGGCGCACCGACAGGTAGAGCGCCATCGTCGTGCCGTGCCCGGCGAGCTCCTGCAGCCGCTCGTTCTCGGGCATCGGCACGCGCACGGCGCGGCGGGTGAGGATGAGCGACTGCGCGACCTCGGGGACCGTCAGCTCCTGGCCCAGGGCGGCGGCCATCGCCGACAGCGACCCGACGCCGGGGACGATCTCGTACGGCAGGTCCATCCGCCGGCACGCGTTGATCTGCTCGTGCAGCGTGGCGTAGATCGCGGGGTCGCCGGACTGCAGCCGGCAGACGGTGAGGCCCTCGCGCTTGGCGCGGGCGAAGAGCTGGATCACGTCCTCGAGCGTGTGGTCGTCGCTCGTGAGGACCTCCGCGTCCTCCCGGGCGTGCTCCATGACCTCGGGCGGGACGAGGCTGCGTGGCCAGACGACGACGTCGGCCTCCTCGAGCGCCCGCGCGCCGCGCAGCGTGATGAGGTCCGCCGCGCCGGGGCCGGCGCCGACGAAGACGACGCGCCCGCCGCGGGCGTCGTCGGGCTGGGGCGGTCCGTCGGGTGCTGCGCTCATGGGGCGACTCCTGCCGCGGTCAGCAGGCGCCTGGCCCGCTCGAGGGTCCAGCCGACGACGACGAGGCTGGCGTGCAGGCCGGGGACGGCCCAGCCCTCGGGCCTCCGGCCGACGGTCCAGGCGGGCGCGCTGCCCGCGCCCGGGTCCAGGGCGACCGCGGCGGACGGGCGGCCGTGCCGGCGCTCGCCCGCGTCGTGCAGCGGCCCGTCGGACGCGGCGACGAGCTCGACCGTGCCGGGGACGCCGCCCGGCCCGGAGCGGGCGGTCGCGGCGAGGACGTCGCACATCGGGTGGCCGTCGAGCGACGCCGTGAGCAGCGCCACCCCGGCGCCCTCGGCGACGATGGGCGCCCCGGCGCGGTGCAGCGCGACGATCGCCTCGCGCATCGCCGCGTTGGCCGCGAGCGCCTCCGCGAACGGCACGGGCGCGCCGTCGCCGAGCACGAGCGCGACGGTGCCGGCGGGCAGGCCGGCGTCGGCGGCGAGGTCGACGACGGCGACCGCGGCACCGAGGGTGGTCAGCGCGTCGCGCAGCTCGCGGGCGGGCTCGAGCAGGACGGGGCCGCCCGCGATCGCGACGACCGGTCGCGCGCGGTCGGCGCCGGCGGCGGGGGACGACGGGGCGCTCACGCGGCGGTCTCGGCGGGGGAGGCGGCCGACCGGGCGCCGGCGGACGCGGGGCCGTGGCGCCGGCCGC
>WLOB01000121.1 GCA_009699505.1 Actinomycetota bacterium
ACGGGCCAGGGGTTCATCCGCTCCTCCCAGTTCTGGTAGTCGCGGTTGACGACCCAGAGGGCGACGGGGCCGCCGAGCGTGCGACCGTGCCGGACGCCGGAGCGGACCTCGGCGGTGTCCGTCTCGATCTTCATGCGGCCGCCGCGCCCGAAGCCGAGCTGCCGACGGGCCATGTCGCGGTTCATCGCGTCGCGGTCGAGCTCGAGACCGGCCGGCAGGCCCTCGACGAGCGCCGTGAGCCCTGGTCCGTGCGATTCACCTGCAGTGGAGAGGGTCAGCGACATGAGGGCCGATTCTACGGGCGGGCCGCTCCGACGGCCCTCCCCCTGGGGACCCCGCCCCCGTGCGGGGCCGGCGGATCGCCGTCCCCCGACGGGCCGTGCGACCCGCCCCGGCCGGGCCGGGCGGTCCGGGCGGGCCGGGCCGGGTGGTCGGCCGGCCTCGATCGCTCGGGGCCGGCGGGGACCGCCCCGGCCCGGTCGGCCGGGCCGTCGGCCTCAGCCGGCGACCTTGTAGCCGCCGCGCCAGATCGCCGTGACGCGCAGGGCGGTGACGGCCGCGGGCCGGCCCGACGCGGACTCGGGGGCACGGATGACCGCGACCCGGCCCGTGCGGACCCGCACCAGGCGGCAACCGCCGGAGCTCAGGCGCTCGACGCAGCGGGTGCCCTTCGACTGCTTCCCGGCCAGTGCGGCGCCCTCGCGCAGCCGCAGGGTGACGACGCGGTTGCTGCTCGAGACGCCGATGACCCGGGCGACCGTCCGCGTCGAGGTCGGGACGAGCAGCCCCATGCTGCGCTTGCTGCGGGTGCTGCGGCCCGCCTCCGTCTTGATCCGCAGGCTGATCTTCGCCGGGCGGCGGGCGACGGAGCGCAGGGCGGCCGCGCGGAGGGCCGCGGCGGACGGCTCGGCCGCCGGGCTCCGGGTGGCCCCGCCGTTCGGCGTGCTGCCGTCGGCCGCGGCGTTCCGACGGGCGGACCGGGCTGCGGCGCGGGCGGCGAGCTCCGTGGCGCTCGGCGCGGTCGACGACGCGGCGCCGCCCCCGGCGGCCGACGCGGTCGAGCCGGAGGCCGACGTCGACCCGGACGAGGTCGACCCGGACGCGACGCCCGCGGTCGATCCGGGGGTCGCGGTGGCGGCGACGCCCGTGACGGCGTCGGTGCCCGAGGCGATCGCGGCGAACGGGTCGGTCGAGCGGCCGGCGGCGCTCGCGCGCTGGGCGCGCCGGCGCTCGCGGGCCGCGTCGGCGGCGCTGACGCCCTCGCCCGCGGCGGCCGTGCCGTCGACGCGCTCGACGATCCGCAGGGCGCGCTCGACGACCGGGTCGGTCGGCTGCGCGACGGCGGCCGGGGCCGGGGCGGGCTCCGTCTCCTGCGAGGCGCCGTAGACGGCGAGGCCGCCGCCGCCGACGATGACGAGGCCGAGGATGGCGGCCATCACCGGGTCGACGTCGACGGCGCCCCGTCCGCCGCCCGTGGAGGACGAGCGCGGGCGCAGGGACCCGAGGTTCCCGAAGCGGCTCACGGCTGGCCCCCGGTGGTCGACGGGGCGGTGGTCGTGGCCGCGGCCGGCGCCGCGGCGACCGCGTCCTTCGGCAGCAGGTAGGCGACGACGGACAGCGTGCCCTTCAGGGTGCGGCCGCCGCCGTTCCCGGCGCTGGCCAGGTCGACGGACTCGACGCGGAGGAGGCGGCCCTTCGCGCTGACGCGGCCGCTCTCGCGGACCCGCACCTCGCTCTGGATCGACTTGAGGAACTTCGTCACGCCGGTGTAACGGCCGGCGATCTCGATGTTGAGCTGCACCGGCACGCTGCCGGCGGGCGCCGCGGCGGTGCCGGGCGTGCCGGCGACGGTGCTGCCGTCGGCGGCGGCGCCGGCCGGGGTGCCCGCGGTCGCCGCCGGGGCCGGCGTCGTCGCCGTCGTGCCGGTCGTGCCGGTCGACGCGGGCGGGGCGACGGGCACGGCGGTCGCGGCGCCGTTGGTGACCTTGAGGACGTCGAAGGTGACGTCGTAGCGCTTCGCGGTGGAGTCCAGGCCGTCGATGAGGGCGGGCGCCTCGACCTTCTCGGGCACCGCGATCGCGAGGCGCTGCAGCGTCTCCTCGTTCTGCGGGGTGCGCTTCGCGGCCTCCTTCGCGGTGGCGAGCTGCCCGGCGACGGCCGCGGCCTGCGACTCGGCCTGGGCCTGTGCGTCCTGCGCGGCGGCCCGGTCGTCGCGGGCGGGGCTCACGAGCACGACCCAGAGGAGGGCGGCGACGACGACGACGCCGAGCGCGAGGAGGACCTTCTGCATCTGGGCGGTCATCGGCCCGTCCCGTTCGTGGTCGTGGTGGAGGACGACGTCGTGGTCGCGCCGACCGCGGCCGGGGCGGTGCCCGCGGGCGCGGCCGTGCCGGCCGTCGCGGCGGCGGCGGTCGCGGCCCCGTCGATGATGGTCTGGGCGGAGAGGCCGAGCGCGGCGTCGGCGGCCACGCGGGAGCACCCGGCGCCGCCGGCCGTCGAGCCGGTGGAGCCGCTCGAGGAGCGGGCCGTCTGGCTCAGCGCGACGTCCTCGACCTGGGGCAGCGCGCGGAAGCGGCGCAGGGCGGTGGCGACGCGGGGCTGCGTGTCCGCGCAGATCTGCAGGGTCACGGAGCCGCTGCCAGCCAGGCCGGCGGGGGTGGTCCCCGCCGTCGTGCCGGCGGTGGCGCCGGTGCCGGCGGCCGCGGCGAGCTTGAGCGTCGTGATGGAGACGTTCGACGGGAGCGCGCCGGCGGTGGCGCGCAGCACCATCGCCCAGTCCGTGCGGCCCGAGGCGAGCTGCAGCACGGCGGTCTCGCGGCTCTGGCGCCGCGCGTCGAACGCGACGACCGGGGCGAGCCGGGTGACCTGCGCCTGGTCGGCGGCGCTGGCGGCGACCGCGGCGGCCTCGGCGTCGCGGGCCGTCGCGGTGTCGTGCTTCGTCACGGCCCACAGGCCGACGAGCCCGACGACGACGACCGCGCCGGCGCCGGCGATGGCGTGGTTGATCGTGAGGTCGGACGACCCCCCGGCGCCCGAGGCGCGGGAGCCCCCGCGCTCCTCGACGGGCAGCAGGTTCATCGCGCGCATCAGCGCACCTCCTCGACGCTCAGACCGAGCGCCACGGGGTCGGCGCCGCCGGCGAGCGCACCGGCGAGCTCGATGGGCAGGTCGAGGGTCTCGCGCAGGAGCGCGGTGACCCCGGGCAGGGTGGCGAGCGGACCGCTGACGACGCAGATCGCGGGCGCGACGCCGTCCTCCTGCTCCACGTGGAAGTCGATCGACGTGCGGACGGTCGACGCGATCGCGCGGATCGTCCGGCCGACGGCGGGCTCCTCCTCGGCGACGTCGTACGTCACGCCGCTGCGGTCACCCAGGAGGGCGGCCTCGACCGCCGCCGGGTCCGCGGCGGTGCGCTGCGAGAGGTCCTCGGCCACGGTGCCGATGCCCGCGGGGATCGTGCGGACGAAGCGGCAGCCGTCCGGGCCGGCGACCGCGAGCGTGGTGACGCCGTCCAGGTCGAGCAGCAGGGTCGGCTCGGTCGGCCGGACGCAGCGCGAGAGGCCGAAGGCCAGCAGGTCGACGCCGACGGGCTCGAGACCGGCGGCGCGGACCGCGGCGACGTGGCCGTCCACGAGCTCGCGACGGGCGGCGACGACGAGCGCGCGCTTCGTGGGCGCGCCACCGTTCTCGCCCGGGACGTCGGGCAGGAGCCGGAAGTCGATGAGCGCGTTCTCCGCGGCGGTCGGGATCCGCTCCTTCGCGAGCATGTGGACGGCGGCGACGACGTCCTCCTCGCGCTGCACGGGCGGCAGGTCGATCACGCGGACGGCGACCTTCTGGCAGCCGATGCCGATGCGGGCCTGCTTGCCCAGGCCGCTGTGGCCGGCGATCGCCTGACGGATCGCCCCCGCGACCGCGGTGGCGTCGAGGACCTCGCCGTTCTTCACCGCGCCGGTGGGCAGCGGCGCCGAGGCGGCGACGCGCGGCGCGAGCGGACCCGCGACGGGCGCTGCGAGGGCGACGGCGACGTGGGTCGCCCCGATGCGGATGCCGGCGACGGGCGCGGTGCTCTGCGCCCGGCGCGTCGGGAGGCGCTTGGGCAGTCTGGGGAGGGTGAGCTGGCGGCTGGGCATGTGGTGTGGGACCGGGGGTTCGTCCGTGGGTTCAGGTGTCGTATCGACGCTCGCGACGTCGGCGGGTGACCGAACGCCGGAGGCTTGGACGACTGTCCGACTTGACCGCGACGGGGAGACGGGAGTACGTCAGAAGTTGTTCAGGTACGCGTCGATGACCGGCCGGCCGGCGACGATCGCCACCACCCCGCCGAACGCGAGGTAGGGCCCGAACGGGATCTGCGTCTTGCGGGCCCGCTCGACGCCCGAGCGGGCCGCCAGCGCGAGGCCGAACAGCGATCCGGAGAGGAGCGCGACGAGCAGGGCGACGGCGACCGCCGGTCCGAGGCAGAGGCCCAGGACGCCGGCGAGCTTCACGTCGCCGATCCCCATGCCGTCCGGGCGGACCATCGCGGGGATCAGCAGGAAGACCGCGGCGCCGAGCGCCGAGGCCACGCGGCCGAGCTCGCCGCCGGGGTCCAGCGCGGTGCCGGCGACCAGGGCGATCACGGCGGTGGGGAGCGTGATGGCGTTCGGGATCCGGCGGTGGTCCAGGTCGATCAGCGTGATCGGGACGAGCGCGGTGACGAGCACGAGGCCCAGCACGACGTCGACGGTGTCGTCGGCGACCGCGGCGACGAGCGCCCAGAGGACGGCCGTCGCCGCCTCGACGAGCGGGTAGCGCGCCGAGATCGGGGCGCCGCAGTCGCGGCAGCGGCCGCGCAGCACGAGCCACGACAGCACCGGCACGTTGTCGTACGCCCGGATCCGGTGGTGGCACGCGGGGCACTCCGAGCGGCCCGTCGCGACCGACGCCCCGAGGGGCAGCCGGTGGACGACGACGTTCAGGAAGGACCCGATCAGGAGCCCGAAGGCGGCGGCGAGGACGATGAGCATCAGGGAGGGGGTGCGGGTGTGGGCGGCTCGACGCTACGGCGCGGGCCGTGCCACGGGACCGGCGGACGGTGCCGGCTCCGTGACGTCCCTCTCCCCATCGGGCGCACACCCCGTGGCCTTGAGCGGCGGCCCGCCGCGCTGGCCGCCGCCCGCGGCCTCCCCCGTCCTCAGCGCTGCTTCGCGGCGACCCGCAGGGTGCGCCCGCCGACCGTCACGTCGACGCGGTAGGCCCCGCGCCGCACCGTCGGCGACGTGGCCACGATCGCCCCGCGCCGCACGACGGTCCGCACGAGCCGCTTGCCGCGCCGGACCTTCACCGCGACCTTCGCCGGCCGGCTGGACGCGCGCGTGACGGTCACCCGCGGGCGGGCCTTCCCGCGCGCCTCCCGCACGGTGACGAGCGTCGCGCCGTCCTGTGCGGTGTGGACCCGCTCCGCGCTGCGGTCGGCCTCGAGGTCCTTCTCGCAGAACGGAGCGGTAACCCAGCGCTTCTGGCTGTAGAGCTTCGTCTGGTCGCTCGAGTGCACGGACGCCGGGTTCGTCGACTGGCCGTAGGTCAGGATCGTCCGGACGTCGGGGCAGCCCGGCCTGAGGTCGACGGCCTGCACGAACGAGGAGCCGTGGATGACCTCGGTGTAGCCCTTCTTCGGGTTCCAGGTCGGGGTGATGACGTTGAAGATGCCGCTCGGTCCGGGGCCGCCGTGGATCGGGATCGTCTCCCCGCGACGGGCCACGGTCTGCCCGCGGCGCAGGGTCGCGTCGAGGGGCAGCCCCGCGGCCTGCATGTCCGCGACGGCCTGGTTCAGGGCGACCGGCACCGTCGGGGTCAGGCGGTTCAGGCCGCCCGGGGTGTCCACGGGCCGTCGCACGTCGAACGGGGTCTGGAACGGCCCGACGACATTCGTCACGACGGGGAGCCCGGTGACGATGCCCGGCACGACGGTGCCCATCCGCTCGACGAAGCGCTGCCAGAGGACGGCGCCCTTCGAGTCCAGGTCGTTGCGCAGGTCCCATCCGCGCAGGACCCGGCACGCCTCGCTGTCGCAGCCGGCGACGAGCGCGTCGCGCCAGAGCTCGGCGCTGAGGACGCGGTTGCCCATGCCGACCTGCATGAGGTTCTGCAGGTCGAAGCCCTTGCCCGGCAGGCCGTCCGTGCCGGCGACCCGCTCCTGCAGCTGCTTGATGCCCAGGCGGGTGCGCAGCGACCGGGCGGTCCGCTCGTCGCCGATGATGCGGCTGAAGCCCTCGAGCGGCTGGTCCGGGTGGGTCAGCCAGTACGAGTCGTTCATGTTCGACACGTGGTCGTCGCGGCGCAGGGACGGCATCGCCTTGGGCCCGAGGATCCCGGGCACGACGGCGTCGGGATCGGTGCCGGGCCGGCAGGCGGACCGGGCCCCGTCGAGGATCGGCAGGCGCTGCAGCAGGTCGGTCGCCCGGCCCAGCGGGGTCTGACAGGCCTCGTACTTCGACGCGCTGACGTTCGGGACGGTGCCGATGTCGGCGTAGTAGGCGTTGCCGGCGGTGTCCGCGGCGATCGTGTTGACCCACGGGATGCCCTGATACCGCTTGAGCACGGCCTCGACGTCCTGCGTCGACTGCGCCTGGTTCATCTCGAAGAAGTGGTTCATGAGACGACCGAAGTTGTCCTCGTTGCCGTCGTGCATCGCGTAGGCGTTGACGGGCGACCACGGGAACAGCGACAGGCCGAGCAGCGACGTGAAGATCGGTCCCTGCTCGGACGAGTAGAGGGTGCGGGTCCGCGGCTCCATGCGGCCGCCGGCGCCGGGCACCTGCACCGTGACGCGGTCGGCGCGCATGTCCTTGACCTGACCGTCCTCGACGTACTTCGTCGGCCGGCCCGGCACGAGCTGCAGCTGGTACGGCACGAACCGCCGCGCCGTCGAGACGGTGTGGCTCCAGGCCATGCCCTTCGTCGTGCCGATCAGGACGATCGGGACGCCCAGGAGCGAGCCGCCGGTGACGTCGAGCTTGCCCGGCACGGTCAGGTGCGCCTGGTAGAAGCGCTCGGAGTCCTGCCACGGGAAGTGCGGGTTGCCGTAGAGCAGCCCGTTGCCGCTGCGCGAGGCCTTGCGACCGATGGCGTAGGCGTTGGACCCCAGGCCGCCGAGACGACGGTCCAGCTCGCCCGGCGCCACGGACCGCGCGGCGGCCTGCGCGTCGACGGGCCCCGTCAGCGGCTGGGCCTCGGCGATGCCGTCGATCGCGACGGCGCCCGACGCGAGGATCGCGAGCTGGTGGAAGCGGCGGTAGACGTCGATCTCGGTGATCGGCCGCACCCAGCCCTTGCCGCGGCAGGTCGGGTCGGGGACGCCGGCGCTGCCGCCCTTGCCCTTCAGCCACGTGTTCCAGCCGGCGACGTAGCCGCCGACGGCCTGGCGGATCTCGGTCTTCGGCCCGAGGGGCGGCGGGACCGCGGCGAGCCGCTCGACGGTGCCGCGGTCGTTGATCCGCTTGAAGAAGAAGTCGCTGTTGAGGTTCTTCGCGCGCGAGCCGTTGCCGCGCAGCTCGTAGGTCCTGTCCGCCCCGAACCAGCGGGAGCGCTCCGCGGCGACGGTGACGTACGTCTCGGCGACGGTGCAGACGTCGTCCTCGGCGAGCGCCTGGGCGTAGCCGTAGCCCAGTGACGCGAAGTCCTTGGCCTTGATGTGCGGGATGCCGTACTCCGTGCGCGCGACGGTGACGTCGTAGCGGTCGGCGGCGGAGGCGGACGGTGGTGCGGCGACCGTGCAGAGGACGATCGCGGCGAGACCGGCGAGGGCGGGACGGACCCCGGGTGGGCGCTTCATCGGCGCAGGCTACTGGCGGGTAGGAGCGCGAGGGGAACACTTTGGGGCCAGATGTCCCGCCCGCTCGGGGCCGGCCGTCGTCGACCGTCCGTCCATCCGGACCGGGTGACCGGCGGCCGCGCTCAGCTCCGCAGCTCGCCGTCCCGCCACTCGAACCCGCGGCCGACGAGGTGGTCGCGCAGCGTCACGAGCGCCAGGTCCTTCGCCTTCGCCTCGAGCATGACGTCGACGTCGCGCTGGGCGAACGGCCCGCGCAGCAGCTCCTCGAACCCGATCGGATCGATCGTGTCGGCGTGCGCGCGCAGCTGCGGCAGGACCGGGGTGCGCTCGATCCGGCGACCGACCTTGCGCTCCTTCTCCCCCAGCACCGTGCGCGGCGAGCTGTAGTGGATCTTCGGCCGGACCCCGTCCGCCCAGGTGTCGAGCGCGAGCGGCAGCGCCTCGGCGACCGTGAGGCCCTCGGGGTCGTGGCAGTGGTGGTGCAGGACGTCGAAGACGACCGGTCGGCCGATCGACCGGGCGAGCGGCAGGACGTCGACGAGCCCGAAGGTGCGGTCGTCGTTCTCGATCACGAGCCGGCGGCGGGCGGCGTCCGAGAGCAGCTCGAAGCCCTCCTCGAAGCGCCCACGGGCGGCCTCGGCGCCGCCGGCGGCCCCGCCGACGTGCAGCACGACGATCGCCTCGGGTCCCAGCCCCATCGCGTCGAAGAGCGCCCCCTGGACCTCGAGCTCCGCGGCGGCGGCGCGGCGCGTGTCGAGGTTCTCGGAGTTCAGGACGGTGTACTGCCCGGGGTGGCTCGAGAGCCGCACCCCGAGCTCGGCGACGCGCGCGCCGACCGCGGCGAGCTCGTCGGCGCACTCCTCCACCTGCCCGTGGAACTCCGGGTGGTCGGGGAACGTGGCGTACGGCGCCAGCTGCGTCGGCAGCCGGTACATGCGGACGTCGAGCGCCTCGAGGCGGTCGAGGACCGCGTGGAGCATCTCGAGCGAGTGGCGCAGGTGCGGCCCGGACTGCCAGCGGCGGGTGTCGTGCGACGGCAGGCCGCCGTCGCCGATGACCTTGACGGCGAACCCCAGCCGGTGGCGGCTCACCGCTTCTTGAGCTGCTTCCCGGACTTCAGCGCCTTCTTGCCGTCCTTCGTCTTCACGAGGTAGGCGGGCTTCTCGTCGGACGCCTTGCGGGTGATCTTCTTGCCCTTGATCGTCTTCGTCACCTTGTCGGTGAACCGCTCGACGACCTTCCCCTTCGCCTCGTTGCCCCCGAACTTCCAGGAGACCTTGTCGCCCTTCTTGTGCTCCTTGGCCATGGACGTGCCCTACCCCGTGGACGCCCGGTCAAACGGCCAGGAGGGCCCGTCGGCCACCTGTTGCGAAATGCCTCAAGGTGCGGGGCGAAGCGACCGATCAACCCCGCATGGATCACGGGACGCACGGGGAGGCGACGCACGCGATGGTGCACGGCGTGGACCCCGGCGTCGCCGTCGTCTCGTTCGTCGCCGCGGTCGTCACCGCGTTCGTGGCGCTCGAGATCGCCGCCCGCGCCCTGCGGGCCCCCGAGCGCCGGCGCCGGCCGCTCCTGGTCGTCTCCGGCCTGACGATGGGCGGCGGCATCTGGGGCATGCACTTCCTCGCGATGCTCGGCATGCGGACCGAGATGGCGATGTCCTACCGGCTCGACCTCGTCGTCCTGTCGGTCCTCTTCGCCGCCGCCGGCTCGACCGTCGCGCTCGCGCTCGTCGCCCACGCCCGGGTGACGCGTCGGCGCCTGCTCCTCGCCGCGTCGTTCATGGGCCTGGCCGTGTCCGCGATGCACTACACCGGCATGGCCGCGCTGCAGACCTCGGCGACGCAGACCTGGGACCCGTTGGTCGTGGGCGCGTCGACCGTCGTCGCGTTCGTCGCGTCGCTCATGGCGCTCGGGGCCGTCGCGTCCATGCACGGCGAGCGGGCCGAATGGAGCGCCGGGGGACGCCTGGGCGCCGCGGTCGGCCTGGGCGTCGCCGTCGCGGGCCTGCACTACACGGGGATGGCGGCGGTCTCGTTCCGCGAGGGCGCCCCGTCGGCGGTGCGTGACGGCGACCTCGCTCTCAGCACCTCCGTCCTGGCAACCGTCCTGGGGGCCGCCGCGTGTCTGCTCCTGCTCGTCGTGACCATCGACGGCGCGCGGCACCGGCGTCGTGCGGACCTGGCGGGCGACCTGGCCGTCTTCGCCCGCGTGTCACGGGACATCGGCCGTCGCGGCGACGCCCGTCGCACCGTCTGCGCCGCGACGGAGGAGCTCGTGGGCTGCGACTTCGCGATGCTGCTCGAGCCCGACGGCGACGGCGGCCTGGTGGTCCGCGCCACCTCGAGCGACCCCATGGACCTGCGGGTCGATGCGTCGGCAGGGTCCTCGATCTGCGGCGACGTGCTGCACTCCGCGCGACGACGGTTCCTCGCCGACGTGCGCACGGACGCGGCCGCCGACGGCTCGGCGGTCCAGCGGACGAGCATGGTCTCCGCGATCTTCGAGCCGGTGCTCCTCGACGACCGGCCGATCGCGGTCCTCGTCGCGGGCTGGACCGAGCGGGTCGAGAGCCCGGGCGAGCGTCGCCTGGCGATCTCGGGGCTCCTGGCCGCGGAGGCCGCCGTCGCGATCGAGCGGGCCGACCTCCTCGCCCGCCTGCGCGAGCAGGCCATGGTCGACGGCCTCACCGGCCTGCCGAACCGCCGCGCCCTCGACGAGGCCCTGGACCAGGGCGTCCGTCGCGCCGGGATGTCCGGCCATCCCCTGACCGTCGCGATGGGCGACGTCGACCGCTTCCAGGCCTACAACGACGCCCCCGGGCCCCCCGAGGGCGACCGCCTCCGCGCCGGG
>WLOB01000122.1 GCA_009699505.1 Actinomycetota bacterium
CCCTGGGATCGTGTGTCCGCGGCGCGCACCACCGGAACTGACGAGGGTGCGCGGCCCGTTCGGGCCTGCCGCGGCTGCGTTCATGCACTGCAGATCATACGCCCCCTCCCCGGACGGATCGAGCGGCTCTCATGGTTCCCGCAGGGTCGGGGCGGTTCGAGTCCGCCGCCGTGGCCGCGTGGCGCCCGCCCGGCCCCGGGCCGCTACGCGCGGCGCAGCAGCAGGGCGGCCCAGTCGCCGTGGCTGCGGCGCTCGGCCTCGACCAGGCCGATCCGGGCGAAGGCCGCCGCCACGCCGTCGCACTCGTGGACCAGGAGGCCCGAGGCGATCAGGTGGTGCGGCGGGGCGCCCTGGAAGCCGTCCGCGGCGACGCGCAGGAGCAGCGGCCGCAGGAGGTTGGCGAGGACGAGCGGCTCCGGGCCGTCGGGGTCCGGCATCGCCGTCGCCCCGTCGCGGAGCAGGTCGAACCGGGCCGCGGTGACCGCGACGCCGTTCGCGGCCGCGTTCTCGAGCGTCGCGGCCACGGAGGCGGCCTCGTTGTCGACGCCGTGGACCGGGCCCCAGCCCAGCTGCGACGCCGCGACGGCCAGGACCCCGGAGCCCGAGCCGAGGTCGAGGACGGGACCGAGGTCCTCCCCCGCGTCGCGCCGGCGGTCCGTCAGCTCGACGAGGAGCTCGAGGCAGAGGCGCGTCGTCGCGTGGGCGCCCGTGCCGAACGCCTGGCCCGGGTCGACCACGAGGTCGGTGACCGCGTCGCCGTCGCCCGCCGCCACCTCGGCGTACGGCGGGCACCACGGGGGTCGGACGTAGAGGCGGTCCTTGACGAGGATCGGCTCGTGGAAGGCGCGCCACCGGTCGGCCCAGTCGTCCGCGACCTCCTCCGAGACGACCTCGACGAGCGCGTCGCCGACGAGCGCCCGGACGGACGGCAGCGACGGCAGCTCGCCCTCGGCGCCGTAGATCGCGTACTCGATCGTGTCGCCGCGGTCCGTCTCCTCGACGCCCGTGGGCGCGAGGTCCACGAGCTCGGCCAGGACGATCTCGGCGTCCGCCGGGCGGACGCGGAACGCGAGCCGGATCACGCGGACTTGCGCCAGAGGCGGCGCAGGCGCCCGACGACGGACTCGTCCGCGTCGGCGGTCTGGCTCTCGTCGAGCGAGTCGGCGAGCTCGCGCAGCAGCTCGCGCTGGCGCTCGTTCAGGCGCTTGGGGATCGCGACGTCGACGACGACGTGCAGGTCGCCGCGGCGCCCGCCGCCGACCCGCGGCATGCCGCGGCCGCGGAGGGTGATCGTCTTGCCGGGCTGCGTGCCGGCGGGGATCTCGACCTCGAGCGGCTCGTCGAGCATGTCGACCGTGACGTGCTCCCCGAGCGCGGCGCGCGGCGCGGAGACCGGCACGACGGTGATGAGGTCGTCGCCCTCGCGCACGAAGCGCTTGTCGGGCATGACGGTGACGGAGACGTAGAGGTCGCCGTCCGGGGCGCCGGGCTCGCCGCCGTGGCCGCGCCCGGTCAGGCGGATCCGCTGGCCGTCGGCGATGCCGGCCGGGACGTCGACCTCGAGCGTGCGCTTCGTGGGCTTCAGGCCCTCGCCGCGGCAGTCGTCGCAGGGGTCCTCCGGAACGCGGCCGCGGCCGTGGCAGGCGTCGCAGGAGACGCGGCGGACCATCTCGCCGAACGGCGTCCGGCTGATGCGGTCGACGACGCCGTGGCCGCCGCACTGGGCGCACGTCTTCGTGCCGGTGCCGGGCTTCGCGCCGCTGCCCGTGCAGGTCTCGCAGCGCGCGACGACCTCGTACTCGACCTCGACCCGGGCCCCGGTCAGCGCCTGCTTCAGGGTCAGCTCGGTCTCGACGAGCAGGTCGCCGCCGGGGCGCGGGCCGCCCGGGGCCGCCCCGCCGCCGCCGAACGCCTGGCCGAAGACCTGGCCGAAGAGGTCCTGCATGGAGCCGAAGCCCTCGAAGCCCCCGGCCCCGCCGCCCATGCCGCGCTGCTTCAGGCCGTCGTGGCCGTAGCGGTCGAACGTGGCCCGCCGGTCGGCGTCCGAGAGGATCTCGTAGGCCTCGGCGACCTCGCGGAAGCGCTCCTGCGCGTCCGGGTCGTCCGGGTTGACGTCGGGGTGCAGCGTGCGCGCCGCCTTGCGGAAGGCCTTCTTGATCTGGGCCTCGTCCGCGTCACGGGAGACGCCGAGCACCTCGTAGGGGTCACGTGGCACGGTCTGGCTCATTCGTTCTCGTACAGCTCCTCGACATATCGCGACAGCTGGAAGGCGACGTCCCGCACGGCCCGGATGGCCTGGGGATAGTCCATCCGCACGGGGCCGATGACGGACACGCTGCCCAGCTTGCGCTGCGGGGGTCCGTACCCCGCGGCGACGACGGTCAATGATCGCAGAGCCGGGATCGGGTTCTCCGCGCCGATGCGCACGACGACGTCCGGGCCGCCCAGCGCGTGGCGGAGCAGGCCGAGCAGCGTGGCCCGGCGCTCGAGCTCGTCGACGAGGGCGTCGAGGTGCGCGACCTCGGTCGAGCGGGTGCTCTGCATGAGCCGCGCGGCGCCCGACACGTAGACGCCGCCGCCGGCCCCGCCCGTCGCGCCGAGGCCGTCGAACGCGGGGCGCAGCGCGTCGAGGAACCGCGTCTCGGAGGGCCCGAGGCCCGGGTCGTCCAGGCGCGCGCGCAGCATCCGGGCGCCCAGCCCGATGCCCGCGAGGCGCTCGTTGAGGTACTCCTTCGCCCAGTTCGCGAGGCCCGGGTCGACCGGCGCGGGGAACGAGACGACGCGCTTGGCGACCTCGCCGGCGGAGGTGATGACGACGACCATGACGGCGTGGGGCTGCAGCAGCAGCACCTCGACGTGACGGACCGTCGCCGTCGAGATCGGCGGGGCGGTGACCACCGCGAGCAGGTCCGTGACGGCCGACAGCGTCTCGCTCGTCACGCGCATGGCCTCGTCGACCTCGCGCTGGACGAGCCCCAGCTCGACGGAGGGGCCGCCGGGCGCGGCGGGCAGCAGGTGGTCGACGAAGTAGCGGTGCCCGCGGTCCGTCGGGACGCGCCCGGCGGAGGTGTGCGGATGGTCCAGCAGGCCGAGCTCCTCGAGCTGCGAGAGCTCGGAGCGGATCGTCGACGGGCCGAACTCGAGCTCGGGGTCGGCCGAGAGGATCTTCGAGCCGACCGGCTGGCCCGTCTCCCGGAAGCGGGCCACGACCTTGCCGAGCACCAGCTCCTGCCGTGGGGTGAGCATCTGCCTCCCCAGGGTACCTCGGATCGCGGCCGCGGCCGGGCGTGGGGGAATCCTCAGGATGGGCTGCCATCGTCGTCGGGGATGGTCGTCCTCGCCCTCATCGCCCTCGAGCTCGTGTGCCTCTACGTGCTCGGGCGCCGCCTGCTCGACGGCCTCGTCGGCGACGCGGTCCGCGCCGGACGGCCCCGCCGGTGGGCGACGTGGACGCTGCTGGCGCCCGGCGTGACGCTCCACGAGGCCTCGCACGCCGCCGTCGCGACGTTCCTGGGCGGCCGGGTGGTGCGCTTCGTGCCGTTCCGGCCCGCACCGATGCGGGGCGGCGGGGTGCTCCTGGGCGAGGTCCGCTGGCACCCCTCGCCGATCCCGGTGCTCGGCGGGCCCGTCGGCCGCGCGCTCGTCGGGCTGGCGCCCCTCGTCCTCGTGCCCGGGGTCGTCTATGCCGCGGGGTGCGCGCTCGTGCCCGGGGTCGCGCTCGGCGACCTGCCGCACGAGCTGCCCGCCGCGCTCGTCGAGCGGCCCGTGGACGTCGGCGCGCTCCTCTGGCTCTTCGTGGCGCTCAGCGCGAGCATCGGCCTGCTGCCGTCGCGGATCGACCACCAGGACCTGCCGCGGGCGCTCGCGCTGCTCGCCCTCGCCGCGGTCGCGTGGCTCGTGTGGCGCGGCGGGATCGACGCCGCCGACGGGCGACGGCTGATCACGGACGCGGCGGTGCCCGCCACCTTCCTCGCCGAGCTGCTCGCCCCGCCCGCCGCGGTGGCCGCCGTCGGCGGGCTGCTGCTGCGGCGCTGAGGAGACCGAGGCGCGGTCGCCCGGCGCTGCTGGGGGTCGCCCTCGCGGGGTAGGGGCCGACGCGAGGTGGGGGTCGCGGCGCTCCGGGGTGCCCGGGTCGTCAAGCTCCCGCGCGCCGCACATGCGTCGACCCTGGGCCATCACCAAACGCACCGTCGTCTCGTTCTACGACGACCAGATGACGCAGCACGCCGCTGCGATCACCTACTACAGCCTCATGTCGCTGTTCCCGGCGATCCTCCTGGGGCTCTCGATCCTGGGCCTCGTCGGGGAGTACCCGCGGACCTACGACGCCATCGTGCGGTACCTCGACGACGTCGCACCGCCGTCCGTCGTGCGGCCGATCGACGAGTCGCTGCGGGACGCCTTCCGCAACAAGAGCACCGCCACCACGGGCCTCTTCCTCTCGATCTTCCTCGCGTTCTTCGGGACCACCGGCGTGCTCGAGTCGATGCGCCGCGCGCTGAACGTCGTCTTCGAGGTCGACAGCGGCCGCAGCTTCTTCCGCCGCAAGCTCGTCGACGTCCTCTCGACGTTCGCGCTGCTGGCGCTCGTGCTCTCCACGCTGATCTTCGTCGTCGTCGGGCGCGGGCTCGCCGAGGAGCTCCTGCGCCTCGTCGGGGCGGACGAGAACGCCGCCGCGGTCTGGAGCGTCCTGCGCTGGCCGGCCGCGGTCGCCAGCGCCCTCCTGGGCTTCTCGTTCGTCTACTACGTGACGCCCGACCTCAAGCACCACGCGTTCCACCTCGTCACGCCCGGGGCGGTCCTCGGGGTGATCGCGTGGCTCCTGGTCTCCTACGGCCTCTCGGAGTACATCTCGAACGTCGTGAACATCGGCGCGCTCTACGGCGCGTTCACGGGGGCCATCGTCGTCGTGCTCTGGCTCTGGTTCTCGAGCTGCTCCCTGCTCCTGGGCGCGGAGCTGAACGCCGCCATCACCCGCCAGCGCATGCTGGACGCGACGGCCGCCGGCGACGGTCCGGACGGCGGCGGGGAGGCGCCCGTCGAGGTCGACCGGGTCGCCCGGCGGACCCGCTGGCGCCGGCGGCGACGGGTGCGCGCCGCCGCACGCGGTGCGGCGTCCCCCGCGGGCACCCCGGTCGCGGACGAGCCGTACGTCGACGGCGCGACGCCGGCCGAGGGGCTCGGACCGGACGCGCCCGACGGACCCGCCGGTGGCGTGTCCTCCGACCGCGTCGACGCCCCCGGGCCGGAGAACGGCCCCGCGGGGAGGGCCGACCGACCGCGGGACGACGTGGACGCACCCGGCGCGGCCGACCCGGCCGACGAGCCGACCGCGGTCCACGAGCCGCTGCCCGGCGGCCGCCGACGGAGCTGAGGCACCGGCGGCCGACCGCGCCGCCGGCGGGCCTGGGACGGCGACGGCCGTCCGCGCCCGGGGCCGGCCGCCGCCGCGGTCAGTTCGCCTCGGGCACCCGCACGACGGCGCGGCCGCCGCGGACGACCCGCGCCTTGCCCTGCCGGGCCGTGAGCGAGAGGGTCGCCAGGCCGTCCTCGACCGCCTTGATCTCGCCCGTCACCACGACGGGGTGCTCCGGGACCGCCATGCCGCGGAACGCGACCTCGAGCCGCCGGAGCGACCCGGGCGCCTCGTCGCCGCCGACCGCCTCCGTCGCGGCCCGGGCGACCTGCGCCATCGTCCACAGGCCGTGGAGGATGCGGCCGGGGAGCCCGACCTGCTGCGCGAACTCCTCGTCGACGTGGATCGGGTTGAAGTCCCCCGACGCCCCGGCGTAGCGGACCGTGAGGTACTTGTCCGGCGTGACGGCCAGCTCGGGCAGGGCCGCGCCGGCCTCCCAGCGCACGGCCTCGGGGGTCTCGGGCGTCGTCGCGTCGTCGCTCACGAGCCGGCCCCCCGCACGATGTTGGTCCAGACCCCGGTCGATACGACCTCGCCGGCGGCGTCGGTCGTCGTCGCGCCGAAGACGTAGTAGGTCAGGTCGGCCGTCTCGACGTGCCGGACCTCGTCGAGCGTCATGACGGTCGAGACCTCCTCGCCCGCCACGAGCACCCGGTCCCACGTGAACTCCTGGGCGCCGTGGACCAGGCGCGCCATGTCGATGCCGACCTCGGGGTCGAACATCGCCGTCCCGATCGCCTCCGCGGAGTAGACGACCACGAACATCGGCGGCGCGACGACGTCCTCGTGGCCCGCGGCGCGGGCGGCGGCGACGTCGTGGTGCAACGGGTTGGTCTCCCCCACCGCGCGGGCGTACTCGCGGATCTTCTCGCGGCCCAGCGCGTAGACGACGGGGTCGTAGCGCTTGCCGACGGGGGCGGTGGTGGTCGTGGCGTGCGTCACTCGGGGCTCGGCTCCTGGATCGTGGCCCGTCGCCCGCCGCGGGCCGCGGAGCGACCGGTCGACGAGGACCGGGCGATCGTATCCGGCGGCACCGGGGCCGCCCATCCCGCGCCCGTCGGGTTCCCGGCCACGCGGGCCGGGGGATCGCGGGGCGCACGCGGGTCTCCGACGCCGTCCCGGCGCTCCGGGGTTGGCCCGTCCCCGCCCCCCGTGGCGCCCCGCCCGGGCGGTCCGACGCGGTCCCGGTGACGCACGCCGACCGCCGGATCGGGCACCATGCGCGGTCGTGCCCGCGTCCCCCGCAGCCCGTCGAGCCCTCGCGCCCGTCGTGGCCTTCCTCCTGCTCACGGGCACCTCCGGGGCCGCCGCGGCCGCGCCGTCGACCGCCGGCACGGGGGCCTCGGAGCTCGACGCCCCGGCCGCCGCGCCCGTCCGTCCGCAGCAGTCCGAGATCGATCCGTCCGAGCCCAGCGCGCCCGGTTCCGCGGACCCGACGGCGCTCGCGACCGCCGAGCAGCGCCTGCAGGCGGCGGACCCCGGCGACCTCTGGTCCGTCGCGGACGCCGCCGCCACCCCGATCGAGGGCCTGTGGAACGAGGAGCAGGGCGCCTACGTCGTGGCCGGGGTCGCCCGCGCGCGCCTGAACTCGGAGATGCTCCTCGTCCACGCGTACGCCGCGCTGGGCCGGCGCGACGCCGGCGGGGGCCGCGCCGCGGCGCACCCCGAGCGCGTCGAGCAGCTCGTCCGCCTGCTCACGGGCCCGATGTACGTCCCGACGCTCGACGGGAAGGTCGCCCCGGCTCCCGAGCCCGGCCACAGCGTCACGGTCCACGCGCCCGGCTTCGCGGATCCCGTCGGCGGCGTCGAGTCGATGCACCAGGCGCTCGACGCCGTCGCCGCCCGTGCCCTCGCCGCGGCCTACCGCGCCCGGAACGTCGTGGGCCTGTCGCAGGAGGCGCGGGACCTCATCCGCGACCGCGTCAGCGCCGTCGCCCGCTCGCCGTTCTGGCGCTCCCCGTCGCGGCTCCTGAACCAGATCAACTGGAGCGCCGACCTCTACGCGGCCGACGTCGAGGTCACGGGCGACCCGATGCTCCTGCGCCGCGACTACCGCGCGCAGCTCGTGTGGTTCGCCGACCACGCCGCGGAGCCCGCCTACCCCGGCGGCTCCGCCAACCTCGGGTCCGGCGGCGCGTTCCGGTACCTGCCCCAGCGGGTGGCGAGCAACCCGACGAACCGGTCGCACACGGGCGAGTACGCCAACATCACGATGGGCGCCCTGGCGTACCTCGACCAGGCCCGAAAGCTCGGCATGGGCAAGCTGCCCAGGCGGACGCGCGACGTCCTGCGCTCCTGGGCGCGGCGGACGACCTGGGGCGACTGGACGTCGAGCGGCTACCTCAACTGGGACTCCGGCAAGGGTCTCTCGCGGCTGCACCTGACGCAGTATTGGCTGCTTGCGCTGCGGGGCTACGCGGCCGGGACCGAGGGGTCGACCGCGCAGGGCCTGCTGCCCGCGCAGCAGGCGACGACCCGCTGGCTCGTCCGGCGCGCGGTCCAGACCTACCAGCGCCGGGCCGCCACGGCGGACTCCGTCGTGCTGCCCGCGACGGCCTACGGGCTCGCCGGCGGGCCGCTCGTGCGACCGACCTTCGACGGCCTGACCGGGACCGCGCGCTTCGCGTCGACCCTGGCGGAGATGGCCGACCGCGGCCTGGCGAGCCAGGGCCGGGCGGCGTCGACCGCGAAGCCCCTCCCCGACGCGTTCAGCAACGACGACGACATCGGCCGGACCGCCGTGACCACCAAGCGCTTCGCCACCGCGTTCCTGCGGCCGTGGGCGCCGCTGAAGGTCGGTGGGCTCGAGCCCGCGCGGCTGATCGACTCGCGCGGCCGGGCGCTCACGGGCATCGGCGGCAGCGAGGACGGCGCCCTGGGGCTGCGGATCATCTCGAACGGCACCCCCGTCATCGAGACGCAGCGAGGCGTGTTCGAGCGGGCCCAGTCCGTCATCACGCCGCCGGAGGCGCAGCGCGACGTCTCCCGGCCGATGACCCGGCCCCTCACGCTGACGGGCGGCGAGAGCGCGATCGGCGTGACCGTCGGCGTCGGCCATCGCGTGACCGCCTCGAGCATCACCACGACCTACACGGTCAAGAACACCCGGCGGGATCCCGTGGACGCCGAGCTGCGCATCCCGACCTACGGCGGCACGTCGACCGCGTCGCTGACGCCCGGCCAGAAGATCGGTCCGGCCGCGCTGCAGAAGCTGATGTACGTCCGCACCGCGTCCGGCGGCCGCTTCGGCCTGCGGCTGGGCGGCCTGCCGCCGCGTGCGCTGGGCACGGTCGTCGCCGTCGCCCCGCAGGAGGGCAACCCCGTCCCCGGGCCGCAGCTCGTCGTGCGCGTGACGTTGCCGAGGAAGGCGACGACGACGATCGTGCGGTCGCTCCTCGTGCCCTACGCGGGCTGAGGGGCGACGCTCAGACGATCGTCGCCACGGCCCCGCCGTCGGCCGACCAGGCGCCGCCCACCGCGAAGCCCGCGCGCGGGGAGGCCAGGAGGACGAGGACGTCGGCGATCTCCTCCGGCGTGCCGAAGCGGCCGAGCGGCACGCGCCCCCGGGCGCCGGCCAGCGCCTCGTCCTTCGTCGTGCCGCGGCGCTCCGCCACCTGCTCGGCCAGCCCGCCGGGCTGCAGCCACATCTCGCTGTCGATCGGGCCGGGCGTGACCGCGTTGACGCGGACCCCGCGCGGCGCGAGCTCCTGCGCCCAGGCGCGCGAGAGCGACAGCTGCGCGGACTTGCCGACGGAGTAGGCCATGTTGCTCGCCGACGGTCGCTTGCCCGACGAGGAGGACACGAGCACCGCCCGACCGCCGCCCGGCGCGGCGGCCAGCTCGTCCGCGGCGGCCAGGAGCAGCGCGTGGGGCCCGAGGACGTTGATGCGCCACTGCAGGTCCCAGTCCTCCGGCGTCAGCTCGTGCGGCGGGGCGTCGCGGCTCGTGCCCGCGGCGATCACGAGCGCGTCGAGGCGGCCGTGGGCCTCGCGGCACGCGGCGACGATCGCCGCGCCCGACGCGGGGTCGGCGGCGTCGGCCGACAGCGTGGCGTGCGGCCCGCCGGGCAGCTCCGCCTCCGTGCGCGCCAGCCCCTCCTCGCCGCGGGCGACGAGCAGCAGCCGCGCGCCCTCGCCCGCCAGGGCCAGCGCGGCGGCGCGACCGATCCCGCTCGTCGCGCCGGTGACGACGATCGCGTGGCCGGCCAGTCCGAGGTCCATGGGGCCATGGTGGCAGGACGCGGGCCCGGGGCCGGCCGGCCGCTCAGACCGGCCGCACCAGGACCCGCTCGACCCGGTGGTCCGGGCCCTTCTCCAGGACGACGTCGGCGTGCGCGCGGGTCGGCAGGACGTGCTCCCGGACGTTCGGGGCGTTCGTCTCGTCCCAGACGTGCAGGGCGAGCGCGTCGGCGTCCGCGTCGGGCATGTCGGCGATGCGGTGCAGGTAGGCGCCCTCGTCCTCGGCGGCGGCGACGCGCCAGGCGCGGAAGCGGTCGAGGTACCAGGCACGGGCGTCGTCCTCGGCCGCGTCGACGTAGACCCCGAGGTCGACGAGGTCCGCCACGCCGCCGGTGTCGGGCCCCGCCAGGGCGCTCAGGCCCTCCAGGACGAGCACCGCCGGCGCGTCGACGCGGATCGTCCGGCCCGGGTCGCGGTCCTGCAGGCGGTGGGCGTAGACGGGCGCGTCCGTCGCGGCGGTCCCGGCGCGCACGTCGGTCAGGAGCGTCCGCAGCGCCGCCAGGTCGTAGGTCTCCGGCGCGCCCTTCCGGGCCGTCAGACCCCGCTCGTCGAGCTCCGCGTTCGTGCGCAGGAAGCCGTCGATCGAGACGACGACGACCGGCCCGCCGACCTCGGCGGGCAGGAGCTCCGCGAGCAGCCGGGCGACGGTGCTCTTGCCCACCGCGACCCCGCCGGCGACCCCCACGACCCAGCCGGGGGCGCTCCCGGGGCCGCGGTCGGTCGACGGCCCCGACGGACCGCCGGTCCCCGCGTCGTCCCGGGCGGCGGCCGGGGCGGCGGCCGGGGGGTCGGCGGCCGTCGCCGACAGCGCCGGGTGCAGCGCCGCGAGGGCCGCGCGGCGGGCCAGGTCGTGACGGCGCCGGACGGCCGCGAGCCGGGCGAGCGGCAGGACCACCTCGTCGCGCTCCTCGTCCGTGATGCGGGGGCGCTCCGCCCACGTGGGCACCGCGGCCGGGTCGGTCGTCGTCCTGGCGGGCCCGTGGGCCGCGCCGATCGCCGCCCACTCCG
>WLOB01000123.1 GCA_009699505.1 Actinomycetota bacterium
TACACCGGCAGCCCGCAGATCGACGGGACGACCTCGATCGCCCCGATCCCGCTGCTCACCGCGGCCCAGGAGCCGGCGGCCGCCGACCCCGAGGGCAACGCGCCCGTGACGATCTCGGGCTGGGGCGACCGCAACGCCCAGTCCGGCTCGACGGTCGGCTCGATCCTCGGCGGCGGGCCGACGAGCGACTACCCGCGCGACCTGCAGGTCGCCACGACGCGGGTCTTCCGGCGCTCGACCTGCGCCACGGCGTTCACCGGCACGGGCGCGAACGTCAACGAGCGCGTCATCTGCGCCGGCGAGCCGCAGGGCGGGATCGACTCCTGCCAGGGCGACTCCGGCGGACCCCTCACCGCCGACGCCGGCGGCACCGTGGTGCTGGCGGGCATCGTCAGCCTCGGCGTCGGCTGCGCGCAGCCCAACCGCCCGGGCCTCTACACCCGGGTCGCGGAGACCTCGGTCCAGCAGTTCATCCGGGCGGCGTCCAACATCCCGGAGCCCCTGACCCGCACGCCGCCGACCCCCACGCCGGTGGCCGACACCGCCCGGCCGACGATGCGCCTCGCCTCCCGGCGCTGCACGGCGACCCGCTGCGTCACCCGCGTCACCGTGCGCGACGCCTCCCCGAGCGCCGGGATCCGGTCGATCAGCGCGACGCTGCGCTCGACGGTCCGCGGCCGCACCGTCACGAAGCGGGTCCGCGCCCGCGTCACGAAGAGCGGCCGCGGCACGATCGTCACCTCCGGCCTCGTGCGCCGCCGCGCCTACACGCTGACGCTGCGCGCGACGGACCGGGTGGACAACGTCCAGCGCCGCGCCTCGAGGTACGTGCTGCGCCCCGGCCGCTGAGGGCGTCGCCCGGCGGCCGCACCGCCGGGCGGCCCGTCCGCACCGCCGGGCGGCCCGTGCACACCGCCGGGCGGCCCGTCCGCTCCGCCTGGCCACCGCTGTCGGCCAAGCTCTTCCCCATGGCCCCTACTCGCCGGTAGGGTCGGCGGACGCGACCCTCCGCGCCGTCCTGCGCGCGGGCGTCCCCCGACGACGGAGCACCGCATGAGCACCACCGAGGCCCGCACCCCCGACCACGAGGTCGTCGTCATCGGCGGCGGCTTCTCCGGCATCGGCGCCGCCATCGCGCTCGCCGACGCCGGCATGGACGACGTCCTGGTGCTCGAGGCCGGCGACGGCGTCGGCGGCGCCTGGCACTGGAACACCTATCCCGGCGTCGCGGTCGACATCCCGTCGTTCAGCTACCAGTTCTCCTACCGCCAGCGGGCGGGCTGGTCCCGCATCTACGCCCCGGGCCGCGAGCTCAAGGCCTACGCCGAGGACTGCGTCGACCGCTACGGCGTGCGCGACCGGATCCGCCTGAACGCGAAGGTCCTCGCCACGGTCTTCGAGGAGGAGCACGACCTCTGGCGCGTCGAGCTCGAGGGCGCCGAGCCGCTCCTGGCCCGCCACGTCATCGGCGCGACCGGCATCTTCAACCAGCCGCAGATCCCGGCGATCGAGGGCCTCGACACCTTCGAGGGCGCGTCGATGCACACGGCCCGCTGGGACCACGACGTCGAGCTGCGCGGCAAGCGGGTCGCCGTGATCGGCACGGGCGCCTCGGCCGTCCAGGTCATCCCGTCGATCGCCCCCGACGTCGAGCGGCTGACCGTCTTCCAGCGCACCCCGATCTGGTGCCTGCCCAAGCCGGACGCGCGGATCTCGCGCGCGGCCCGGACCGTCCTGCAGCGCGTCCCGGGCGCCCGGAGCGTCGCGCGCCTGGCGAGCAACGCCTACGTCGAGGTGACGTTCCCGATCGCCGCGGCGTACGCCACGACGGTCCCCGTGGCCGCGGTCGGCGAGCGGCTCGCCCGGCGCTTCCTGAAGAAGCAGGTCAAGGACCCCGTCACCCGGGCGAAGCTCACGCCGACCTACACCATGGGCTGCAAGCGGCCGAGCTTCCACAACGACTACCTCGCGACGTTCAACCGCGAGAACGTCGACCTGGAGACCACCGGGATCCAGGAGGTCACCCCCACCGGCATCCGGACCGCCGACGGCACCCACCACGAGATCGACGTCCTGATCCTCGCCACGGGCTTCAAGGCGTTCGAGGCGGGCAACATGCCGCCGTACGCGGTGACCGGCCGCGACGGGCTGGACCTCGAGGGCTTCTGGACCGAGAACCGCTTCCAGGCCTACCAGGGCGTCACCGTCCCGGCGTTCCCCAACATGTTCGCGATCCTCGGCCCCTACGGCTACAACGGCTCGTCGTACTTCGCCCTGATCGAGAACCAGATGCGCCACATCGTGCGCTGCCTGAAGGAGGCCCGCGCGCAGGGCGCGACCCGCGTCGAGGTCACGGAGGAGGCCAACGACCGCTACTTCCAGGAGGTCCTGGGCCGTCGCGGCGGCCAGGTCTTCTACCAGGGCGGCTGCGGCACCTCGAACTCGTACTACTTCGACGTGCACGGGGACGTCCCGTTCCGCGCGGCGACGACGATCGAGTCCGCGTGGCGCGCGGGCCACTTCGCGCTCTCGGACTACCGCTTCACGGTGGGCGCCGGCGACCGGGCCGCGGCGGGCGCGGCGGCCGCGTAGGCCGGGCTCCGCAGGCCGGGCCGCCCGGGCCGGGACGTTCTGCCGCGGACGCCCGGTCAGTCCTCGACGTCCTCGTGCGGGACGGCCGGCTCGAGGCCGATCGAGCGCAGCAGGCCGTCGATGCCCCGGCCGAACGTGCGACGGGCGATGACCGGCCCGTCGAGGTAGCCCGCCGTCATCGCGCCGTCGCGCAGCATGAGGAAGTGCCGCGCCGCGTTGCCCGGGTACCCGTGGCCGGCCTCGTCGAACGCCCGGCGGACGAGCTTGTAGTACCAGCGCCGGTGCTCGGCGACGACCCGGCGTACCGGGCTGTCGGCGTCCTCGAACTCCGATGCGGCGTTGATGAACGCGCAGCCGCGGAACCCCGGCCTCCCGGTCTCCGACGCGACCTCCTCGCCGATCGCCCGCACCAGGTCGGCTCCCCGGTGCTCCTCGCGCAGGACGGACGCACGCTGCTCGACGACGTCGTGCACGCCACGAAGGTACGCGACGACGAGGTCCTCCTTGCCCGGGAAGTGGCGGTAGAACGTCGCGAGGGTCACGCCGCTCTGCGACACGATGCGGTTGACCCCGACGCTGCCGATGCCCTCCGCGTAGAAGAGGCCCGACGCCGTCGCCAGGAGGCGTTCACGGGGCTCGGAGCGCTTCGCGGGGCGGGGCGCGGCAGAGGGAGGCATCGCCACAGCCTACCCAAGAGAGAACGATCGCTCTTGACTTTGGCCGGCGGAGCTGGTTCGCTGCACAGCACAAGAGATGAGAGAGCGATCGCTCTCTCTCTGTCGCCGAAGAGAGAGTCGCATGTCCACACCCACCGCCGTCCACCGTCCCGCCGCACCCGTGCTGGACGAGCGACGCATCCTGCTCGTCCGCGCCGCCGTCGGCCTCCTGTGGGCCGTCGCCGTGGTGGTCGCCCTGGGCGGCGACGCCACCCGGACGGACACCGAGGTGCCGGTCGTCGCCGCGCTGCTGCTGGCCGCCTACCCCTCGATCGACGTGCTCGCGTCGCTCCGGGCGACCCGGGACGCGGGCCCGTCCGGCCGGCTCGCACGGGTCACCGCCACCGTCGGGATCCTCGCCGTGGCGGCGGTCGCGGTCGCGTCGCTGACCTCGGACGCGGGCGCCACGCTGGCCGCGTTCGGCGCGTGGGCGGCGGTCAGCGGCGCGTTGCAGCTCGTCGTCGCGGTCCGCCGCCGCGGCGAGCGCGGCCGCCCGGCCATGATCGTCAGCGGCGGATTGTCGACCGTCGCCGGGCTGAGCTTCGTCGCGGCCGCCGGCCGGACGGACGCCGACCTCGTCACCCTGGCCGGCTACATGGCCGTCGGCGCCGTGCTCTACCTCGTGTCGGCGTCCCGGACGCGCGTGGCTCGCTGACGCACCGGGAAGAGGGATCTCGATGACCGACCGCAAGCCGCGATCGATGACCGTCGAGACCTGGATCGAGCGCCGGATCCGCGAGGCCGAGGAGCGGGGCGCGTTCGCGGACCTGCCCGGCCGCGGCAGGCCGATCGCCGACCTGGGCCGGCCCCGGGACGAGGGCTGGTGGCTCAAGCGCAAGATGCGCGCCGAGGGCCTCTCGTACCTGCCGCCGTCGCTCCTCCTGCGCAAGGACGTCGAGACGGCCCTCGCCGACGCCCGCGACGCCGCCTCGGAGGAGGACGCCCGCGAGATCCTCGAGGACATCAACGCCCGCATCCGCGCCGCGATCCGCAGCCCGCTGGACGGGCCGCCGCTGAACCGCCGTCCCGTCGACGTGGCCGCCGCGGTCGCCGCGTGGCGCGAGCGCCGCGGCCGCTGACGCCCGCCGGTCCGCACCGCGATGCCCGAGGCGGCCGGTCGGCGGGACGGCGACCGTCGCGAGGCGTCGTGGCGGGCATCGCGACGGACTGGACGACAGGCGTCGGCGGCGTCATCGGAGCAGACGTCGCGGAGGGTGTCGCGGGGATGTTGCAGCAAAGGTCGCGGCGGGCGTCGCCGCGGGCATCGCGGCGCCATCGCGGCCAGCAGCAGGACCGGCGTCGCGGCGAGCGTCGGCGAAGCACACACCCGTCGCGCGCCGTATTCCTCAGCGGCATCATCATGCGCCTGCCGCATACGGCTGAGATGTCGGACGCCGTATTCCTGAGCGGCATCATGATGCGCCTGCCGCATACGGCTGAAAAAGGTGTGCCCTTCGGTGTTGTTCGCGCTGGCCGCCGACCCGTGGTCTCGCCGCCGACCCGCGCCGCCCGCCGGCCCGAGACTCGCCGCCGAGCCGAGGCCCTCCCGCGGCCGGCCCGCGCCTCGCGCCCACCCCGCGCCGGGCCCCGCCGCCCGGTCCCGCATCGCCGCGACCGCCCGCGGGTAGGGTCGCCCCACCGTGCCGCTGCCGCTGGAGCCCCCGTTCGCCCCTCAGCTCGCCCGCGGGAAGGCGAGCCTGCCCACCGGCGACGGCTGGTCGTACGAGCCCAAGTGGGACGGGTTCCGGGCAATCGCGTTCGTGGACTCCGAGACGCCCGTCGGCGGGACGGACGGCCTCGGCGCGGACGACGGCCCGACGGCGACCGCCGGGGGCGCGACGCTCGTCCTCCTCTCCCGCGGCGGCAAGCCGCTGCAGCGCTACTTCCCCGAGCTCCGGTTCCCGCCCGGCCGGTACGTCCTCGACGGGGAGATCGTCGTCGACCCCGAAGGCCTCGATGGCGACTCCGCCCCCGACTTCGACGCGCTGTCGCAGCGCATCCATCCCGCGGCGTCGCGCATCGCCAAGCTGTCGCAGGAGGTGCCGGCCCGCTACGTCGCCTTCGACCTGCTCGCCGCCGGCGACGCGTCGCTGATCGAGCGCCCCTTCTCGGCCCGCCGCGACGCGCTCGAGCGGTTCCTCGCCCGGGACGCGTTCGCCGACTCGAGCGTCGCGCTGACCCCCGCGGTCCGCACGGCCGAGGAGGCCGAGGGCTGGCTGCAGGACACCGAGGGCGTGGTCGCCAAGGAGCTCGACGCGCCGTACCTGCCCGGCGAGCGCAAGGGCATGGTGAAGATCAAGCGCAAGCGGACGATCGACGCCGTCGTGCAGGGCTGGCGCCACGGCAAGGAGGAGGGGACCGTCGGCTCGCTCATCCTCGGCCTGTACGCGGAGGACGGCGAGCTGCGGACGGTCGGCCACTGCTCGAGCTTCACCGCCAAGCGCAAGCGCGAGCTCGTCGAGGAGCTCGCCCCGTACGCCACCGGCCGGGTGATCGCGGGCGAGCCGAGCCGCTGGAAGTCCGACAAGGAGCTCGAGGTCAACGAGCTGCGCCCGGAGCTCGTCGTCGAGGTGAGCTTCGACCAGGTCTCCGCCGGCCGGATCCGCCACGGCACGAAGCTCGAGCGCTGGCGCGACGACAAGCCCGCCGAGGCCTGCACGATCGACCAGCTCGACGCCTGAGCGGTCGGGCGTCGCCGCGGGCGCCCCGCTCGCGACGCCGGCGCGACCCGCCCTCGGCCCCGCCCCGCCGCTACCGCGCCGGCGGCCCGCCGCCCGGCGCGACCATCCGCCGCACCGTCTCGACGATCGCCGCGCGGTGGGTGGCGATCCGCTCCGCCCCGTCGGGGTCCGCGCCCCCGGTCGCCAGGAGGCTGCGCGGCGTCATGAACCAGCCGCGGGTCAGGCCGACGACGAGCGAGATGACGTCCGGGATCGCGATCCCGCCGGTCACCGCGCCCTGTCGCGGGTCGGCCATCGCCTCGAGCCGCGCGGCGGTGACGTCGCTCTGCTGCTGGCCGCGGTCGGGGGCCTCGAGCACCTGCCACATGCCCAGCCGCCACGCCTCGGGCTCGGCGAGCATATGGTCGAAGACGCGGCCCGCCCAGCCGGGCAGGTCGTCGATGTCGACGGGCTCGATCCGGGCGATCACGTGGTCCAGCGCCGCCTCGAACAGCCCGGCCTTGTCGCCGTAGTAGACGTAGATCGAGCGCTTGTTCGCCTCGGCCGCGGCGGCGATGCGGTCCACGCGCCCGCCCGCCAGTCCGTGGGCGGCGAACTCGGCGACCGCGGCGGCGAGGATCCGGGCGCGGGTGGCGTCGGCGTCGCGCGGGGCCATCGGGCGGACCCTACCGGCCGAGGTAACCGGATGGTTCAGCCCCCGGCACGGCCGTGCTAGTGTCACGAACCAGTTAGTTACTTCATGGGGTCGACGTCCGGGAGGGCACCGATGCAGCACCGCAGGCTGGGCACGCAGGGACTCGAGGTGGCCGCGATCGGCCTCGGCACGATGGGGATGACGATGGCCTACGGGTCCGGCGGGGACGACGCCCGCAACGTCGCGACGCTGCGCCGGGCGCACGAGCTCGGCGTCACCCTCTTCGACACGGCCGAGCTCTACGGCCTGGGCACCGGGATCAACGAGCAGCTCGTCGGCCGCGCGCTGAAGGACGTCCGCGACGAGGTCGTCATCGCCACGAAGTTCGGCTTCGACATGGCCGCCGACCCGCTCGGCTCGGGGGTCGACAGCCGGCCCGAGCACATCCGCGAGGTCGCCGAGAACAGCCTGCGGTACCTCGGCACGGACGTCATCGACGTGCTCTACCAGCACCGCCCCGACCCGGCCGTGCCGGTCGAGGAGGTCGCCGGGACCGTCGGCGAGCTCGTCGCGGAGGGCAAGGTCCGCTACCTTGGGCTGAGCGAGGCCGGCCCGGACGACCTGCGCCGGGCGCACGCGGTGCACCCCGTCTCCGTGCTGCAGACGGAGTACTCCATCTTCGAGCGCGAGGTGGAGGAGCGGGTGCTCCCCGTCGTCCGCGAGCTCGGCATCGGCTTCGTGCCGTACTCCCCGCTCGGCCGCGGCTTCCTGACCTCGGACGTCCGGCCCGCGTCGGAGTACCCCGCCGACGACATGCGCTCGTGGGACGCCCGCTGGCAGGGCGAGAACTTCACCGCCAACGTCCGCGCCGTCGAGGCGCTCCGGGAGCTCGCGGCCGAGAAGGGCGCCACCGTCGGCCAGCTCGCCCTCGCGTGGCTCCCGGCCCAGGGCGACGACGTCGTCCCGATCCCCGGCACCCGCAGCGCCGACCGCCTCGCCGAGAACGTCGGCGCCGCCGACCTGACGCTCGACGCCGCGGACCTCGAGCGCGTGCGGGCGATCCTCCCCCACGGCTCCTACGGCGACCGGTACCCGGCGTCGATGATGCCGACCTGGTGACCCGGGGCTGAAGAGCGGTCGAAGGATGCGGTCCCCGCGGCGCGAACCTGCGACGCGGGGACCGGCGGCCGGGGTACGGTGACGGTCCCTGCGTCCCGGTCCGAAGGTCGGGTACGAAGGCCCCACCCCCATGCGCCTCCCCACCGTCCCCGCCCGCCTCGCCCTCGCCGCCGCGGGCTCCGTCCTCATCGCCGCGGGCGCCTCCGCCCCGGCGCAGGCGGCGGCGTGGCGGGACGGCCCGACGTCGACGTTCGGCGATCGCGCCACCCCGCGCATCGTGGGCGGCTCCGTGCTGCCCGACACGACCCAGGCGCCCTACACCGTCGCCGTCCAGACGATCTTCGAGGGCGACAACGTCGGCGGGTGCAGCGGCACGATCCTCGACCCGACCCACGTCCTCACCGCGGCGCACTGCGTCGTGGAGGAGAACGGCACGCGCGCGACGCCCGACCAAGTCGCCGTCGCCGCGGGCACCGTCGACGTCACCTCCCCGCAGGGCCGGGCCGCCGGCGTGGTGAAGAACGTCGCCGCCGTCCGCGTGCACCCGCGCTACCGGGCCGGCGGCTTCTTCGACGACGCCGCGGTCCTCACGCTGGCCACCCCGCTGGACTTCTCCGGCCCGGCGATCCAGCCGCTGGCGATGGTCCCGAGCGGCACCGACGTCCCGCCCGGGCGCGCCGTCCGCGTCTCCGGCTTCGGCGTGACGGGCGCGAACGCCGGGGACTTCGGTCGACTGCGGGCCGTGAGCGTGCGCTCCGTGATCGGCGGCAGCGCGTGCGCGAACACCGCGCCGGGCGCGTTCCTCTGCACCCAGGGGACGAACCGGGGCGCCTGCTCCGGGGACAGCGGCGGCACCGCGACGATCGGGTCGGGCACCGCCCGCCGCCTCGTCGGCATCACCGACATCGCCGACTCGAACTGCCGCGGCCTGAACTTCTTCGCCAACGTGGCGGCACCCGAGATCCGCACGTTCGTCGACGCGGCCGTCGCCGAGCAGGACCTCACGGCCGCCCAGACGCCGCTGGCCCCGCGCGGCGGGCGCTCCATCAAGATCAGCGGCACCGCCCGGGTCGGTCGCACGGTGACGTGCCGCCGCGGGTCGTGGACCGCCGGCACGAAGTTCCGCTACGCGTTCCTGCTCGACCGCGGCTCCCGCCAGCGCAACCGCGGCTTCCGCACGAAGCGGACGTACACGGTGCGCTCCGCCGACCGCGGGTGGAAGGTCTTCTGCGCCGTCGAGGTCCGCAGCGCCGGAGGCAAGGGCATCTCCGTCGCGAGCAACTCGCGCACGGTGCGCTAGGCGGGCGCCCGGGCCCCGCGGGGGCCTCGGCCCCCCGACGCTCGCGGCCGGGACCTCCTCGTGGGCGACGTGTGTCGCCCCTCCGCGGCGTGACCGACCGGCCGGGCTTCCCGGACCGGCCCCGCGGGTACGTACGCCTCCATGGCCCGGTCCACCCTCCTCGACCGGCCCTCCGACGCCCCGCCCGCCCCGGCACCGGACGCCGGAGCGGACCACGGTCCGCCCGCAACCGGACCGCGGTCCAGATGGTGGTACGTTCGTCGTCTGATGCGCACGGTCGACGAGGAGCACGGGACGGTCCCCCCGGGCAGGGTCTGGACCTGGCGGACCGTCCTCCTGGCCTTCGTCGTCGCCTACGGCACCTACGCCGCCGCACGGTGGCTCGGCCTCGGCGAGGCCGTCGCGTTCGAGAACACCCGCGGCCTCGTCGAGCTCGAGCGCTCCCTGGGCATCGCCGTCGAGGTCCCGGTCCAGCGCGCGTTCGACGCGCCCGTGACCGTCTGGGTGCTGAACCACGTCTACATGGCCGCGCAGTTCCTCGTGGTCCCGGCCGCGCTCCTGCTGGTGCGGCGGCACTCGGTCGCGGCGTTCCGCCGGCTCCGCGACGTGCTCCTGCTGACCTGGGTGCTCGCCACGCCGATCAACGCGTTCTACCCCGTCGCCCCGCCGCGGATGGCGGACATCGGGCTGACGGACACGATCACGGCCAGCGGCTCGAGCGCGATGGACTCCGGTCTGTCGACCGCCCTCTACAACCCGCTGGCCGCCGTCCCGAGCCTGCACGTCGCCTTCGCGTTCACGGTCGGCGTCGCCGTGCTGCTCGCGGTCCGCTCCCCCGCCCTGCGGGTGCTCGGCGCGCTGTGGGGGCCGATCGTCACCCTCGCCGTCGTGGCGACGGGCAACCACTTCGTGCTCGACGCCGTCGCCGGGGTGGCGCTCGCGGCGTTCTCCTACGGCCTGCTGCGCCTGCCGGCCCCGCGGCCGCGGGCGCTGCTCGCGCCGGTCGCGACGCTGCTGGCGACCCCCGCCGCACGGCCCGCGGCGGCGCTCGTCCGCTGGGGCGCCGCGCACCTGCCGCACCCGGCGGGGCACCGCACGCCGCTCGGCCGCTGAGCCGGGGCGTCCGGCGACGCGGCCCGGTGACGAGGCCCTACGGCGGGACCCCGGCTCGGGGCCCGCACGCAGGCCCCGCCCGGCCTGCTCCCTAGAGCAGCGGCGCCCGCGGGAGGCACGGCACGAGCACGGACGACCCGAGGGCCCGCAGGACGTAGGCCTGGACGCGCGGGCTGTAGGAGAGCGACAGGTGGTCGTCGAAGTCGATCTCGCAGCCGTCCTGGATCGTGATGTTGCGCACCGTGGCGCCCGGGCCGGCCGTCAGGAACGTCGACCCGTACGGCGTCGTGACCTCGTCGTACCGCGTGGCGATCACGGTGTAGGCGATGCCCGGGATCGTGTCGCCACCCGCGTTCAGGGTCGCGAGGAACTCGGAGCCCCGCACCTGCTGGACCGCCGCGGGACCCGCCACGAGCTGCGTCCCGGCGAGCGCGCCGAAGGCCTCGAACTGCCGCCCGAGCGTGCCGA
>WLOB01000124.1 GCA_009699505.1 Actinomycetota bacterium
CCCGGCGGGTCGGCGGGCCGCCCGAACGCGGGGCGCTCCGACGCGAGCCGGGGCACCGCGGCGGCCGGCGGCACGCGCGGCGGCGGGAGCGGCAGCGCGAACGGGAGCGGCAAGGCGGCCGGGGCCGGGAACGGCGGCGGCAGCAACAGCGCGAACGGGAGCGGCAAGGCGGCCGGAGGCGCGAACGGCGGCGGCAGCGGCGCGAGTGGGAAGGCCACCGGCGGGGGCAGCGCGAATGGCACGGCCACCGGCACCGGCACCGGCACCGCGAACGGCAAGGCCCCCGGCGACGCGACCGGGAGCAGCAGCGCGAACGGCGGGGCCGGAGGCGCCGCGAACGGCTCCGCCGCGGCCGGCGCCGGCACGGCCGGGGTCGGATCCGGGAACTCGACCCCCGCGTCCTCGGCCGGCAAGGGGCCCGGCAAGGACGAATGACGGCGGCGCGGCCCCGCGTCGTCGCGACGGGGCGAGATCGGCCCTGACCCTGGCCCGTTCCTCGCGTCCCACCGTCATGCACGCGACAGGGACCGACCCAGCGCCCGCCGCCCGGATCCGCGCCGCCCGCGCGGCCGCGGCCCTCAGCCGCGAGGAGCTCGGGCGACGCATCGGCTGCTCGGCCCGGGCCGTCCGCCGGCTCGAGGACGGTGGCCGGCCGATGACGCCCGCCGAGCGGGCGCGCATCGCGCTGGCCTGCGGGGTCCCGGAGTGGTTCCTGGCGCACGGGTGGCACGGCTGGGAACGAGCGGCTAGCCGCTGACCGGCCGGGGGCCGGAACGGCTCGACCGTCCGGCCGCCCCTCCGCGAGCCGCGGGTCGGCACATGTCGCCCGCCGGGCGGGGGTGCGTCCGACGGGGACGGGGCATGTGAGGCGAACGCGCGTGGCTCGTCTTCTTCATGGGGCGCGCGCACCGGCCGCACCCGGGCCTGCGGCTGCCGCCCGCGACGCGGCTGGCGATGGCCGTGACGAAGGCGCCGTCGGAGCCGTGGCCCATGGTCCGGGCCACGCTGCGGGCGATGCTGGAGCAGCGCATCGACCACCCCTACGACGTCTGGCTGGCCGACGAGGACCCCGGGCCCGACGTGCTCGCGTGGTGCGGCGAGCACGGCGTCGGCGTCTGCACCCGTCGCGACGCCGGCCACGATTACCACCGCGACACGTGGCCCCGCCGCCGGTGCAAGGAGGGGAACCTCGCCTACTTCTCCGACACGGTCGGCTACGAGCGCTACGACGTCGTGGCGCAGCTCGACGCGGACCACGTCCCGGAGCCCGACTACCTCCGGCACATCACGGCCCCGTTCGCGAAGCGCGACGTCGGCTACGTCGCGGCCCCGAGCATCTGCGACCTGAACGCGCCGCGCTCCTGGGCCGCCCGTGGGCGGCTGCACGACGAGGCGATGCTCCACGGGGTCATGCACGCCGGGGCCAACCGCGGATGGGCCCCGTCGTGCATCGGCTCGCACTACGCCGTCCGCACGGTGGCGATCCGCGGCATCGGCGGGCTCGGCCCGGACCTCGCGGAGGACTTCTCGACGACCCTGCTGCTCAGCGCGGCCGGGTGGGACGGGGCGTTCGCCATCGACGCCATCGCCCACGGCCGGGGCCCGCACACCGTCGCCGACTGCCTGACCCAGGAGCTGCAGTGGTCCCGCAGCATGACGACGCTGCTCCTGACGATCGGCCCCGGGGCCTGGCGACGGCTGACGCCGCGGCGTCGGGCCCGGCTCGGCTTCTGCCTCCTCTGGTACCCCCTGGTCTCGACCGTCCTGCTCGTCGCGCACCTGACGCCGCTGTGGGCGCTCGTCGCCGGCGGGCCGCTCGCCCGGGCCGACCTCGGTGGCTACGTCCTGCACCTCGCGCTCGTCGAGGCCGCGCTGCTCGGCGTCCTGCTCGTCGTGCGGTCCGCCGGGGCCCTGCGGCCCGTGGACGCGCCGGTGATCTTCGTGGGAGATGGTGCTCTACCGCCTCGTCCGCTGGCCGTGGAACCTCGTAGGGGTGCTCACCGCGCTCTGGGTCGTCGTCACCCGGAGGACGGTCGAGTGGAAGGTCACGCCGAAGGGGATTGATACCCAAGGCCGACCGCTAGACCTGCGGATCGTCGTCCCGCCGCTGCTGCTCGTCGCGACGTTCGCACTGCCGGTCCTGCTCGTCGACGACCCCGGCGCCGCCGGCGGCTACGCGCTGTTCGCGGTGCTCGGCGCCTGCACGTACGCGGCGGCCGCCGCCGCGCTGGTGCTGCTCCACCGTCGCGAGAACCCCCGGGCGTCGGGGCTCACGATCGGCGACCGCCGCCTCGTCTCGTCGGGCCCGGTGGCCGCCGCGACCGTGGTGCTCGTCTCGCTGCTCGTCGCGCTGCAGGGTCCGACGAGCGTGCGCAGCGCGACGACGAAGCACGCGGCGCCCGTCGGCCCGCCGGCGGCCGTGGCGCAGCGGCGCATCGGGCTCTCCGTCGGCCTGCTGTCGCAGAACGAGGCGCAGCCGATGCGCCCCGGGATGCTCGCCGAGGTCCGCTCGTTCGAGCGGGCTGCCGGGGCGCGCCCCGGCGTCGTGACGTGGTTCAGCGACTGGGTCCAGCCGCCGCCGCGACTCGACCGCCTGCGGGCCGTCGCCGCCCTCGGCGCCGTGCCGCAGATCACGTGGGAGCCGCGGGACCACCGCGCGCCCCGACGGCAGCGGCGGTTCCGGCTCGAGCGGATCGTCCGCGGCGACTTCGATGCGTACGCCACCGCCTGGGCCCGGCGGCTGCGGCAGCACGGCGGCCCCGAGATCCTACGCTTCGCCCACGAGATGAACCACCACGCGTACACGTGGGGCACCGCCGAAGGCAACCGGCCGGGCACGTACGTCACCGCCTGGCGGCACCTGCGGGCGGTCTTCGCGCGGGCCGGGGCGACGAACGTCCAATGGGACTGGAGCCCGGCCGCCTCGAACCTCGACTGGCGCTCCTACCCCGGCGACGACGTGGTCGACGTCATCGGCCTGACCGCGTTCAACGGCGGGTCGGACCTGAACTGGAACGGCTGGCGAAGCCCGGGCGAGATGTTCGACCGCGCACTGGACGAGACCGCGCGCCGCGCGCCGGACAAGCCGGTCGAGATCAGCGAGGTCGCGAGCTCCCCGAACGGCGGCAACCGCCCGGCCTGGATCGACCGCCTCTTCCGCCTCGTCCGCGAGCATCCGCAGGTGCGGACGGTGTCGTGGTTCAACATCGACAAGCAGGCGTCGTGGCGCCTCGTCCCCGACAGCCCGGAGAGCCGCGCGTTCCGGGAGGGGCTCGCCGACTGGCGCGTCCGGTCCCCGCGGTGCGACGACGGCCGCCCGTTCGCGGGCCGCCCGCTGCGCCGCCCGCCCGCCGACTGCCGTCCCGCCCCCGCGGCCCGGGCGGCGTTCGCGCCGGCTCGCGCCGACGTGTCGACCCCGTCCCTGCCCCGGATCTACCTGCCGCCGGCCGCGACGAGTCCCCGGAACGCCGCGAACGCGGGCTTGCGCGAGTAGTCGTCGCGCAGCAGCCCGTAGCCGTTCTCGAGCTGCCCGCTGCGGGTGTTCGCGTCGCGCATCGAGAACCACCGCAGATCGGTGACGCCGTAGGTCGCGCGGACCCCGTCGACCGCCGCCACGATCGCCCGCAGCACGGACTCCTGCGTCGCCTCCGTCCGGCCCGGCGCCGTCGGGTAGCCCGTCTCGGCGACCGTGATGGTGGTCGACGCGCCGAGTCCGGCGGCCGGCAGGTGCTTCGTGCGCAGGCACCGCAGGGTGTCCGTCACGGTCGCCGCGACGGCCGCACTGCTCGGCACGACCGTCCGCGCGGGCGCCGACCAGGTGCCGGGGTAGACGTCGACCCCGACCCAGTCGACCGCGTCGGTGAACGCCCGGCCGCCCGTCGCTCGCAGGGCGCCCCAGAAGCCGGAGGTCGTGCACGGCGAGCCGTCCGCGGCCCAGTTCAGGCCGACGCCGACGTCCGACCGCCCGGCGGCGCGGACGGCGTCCGACGCGGCGGGGACCGCCCGGGCGATCGCCGGGACCGCGCCGGGGTACGCCCCGTCGGCGGCCGCCGCCGACGCCGTGTTGTTCGCCTCGTTGCCGACCTGCACCGCGACCGTCCCGGGCAGCGCCGCGAGACGGCCGGAGACCGCGCGCACCCACGGCGCGAAGCCGGCGCCGAGGAGGGCCGCGGCCGGCCGGTAGCGCAGGACCGCCTCGACCCCGACACCGTGCTCCGACCACCACCGGGCGTCGCTGAGCAGCCGGTCGGCGGCGCCGAGGTCGACCCCGGTGTAGTCGCCGTAGAGGTGCACGACGAAGGGCCGGTCGCCCTGGAGCTCCTTCACGGCCGCCATCGCCCGCGCGGGGTCGTCGGGGGCCGCGCCGTCGACCCGGTCGATCGCGCCGACCGCGCCCCACGGGTAGATCCCGAACCGCAGGGGTGCCCCGGCGTCACCCATGGGCGAGGAGGCCGGCGTCGCCGCGGAGGTCGTCCGACGGGCGCGGCGCTTCGCGGCGCGGGCCTTCGCACGCGCGCGGGCTCGCGCCCGGGCCTTCGCACGCGCCCGCGCCTTCGCACGCGCCCGCGCCTTCGCACGCGCTCTCGCTTTCCTGCGCGCGGGGGCCGTCGCCCGCGCGCGCGACGCCGACCCCCGCGCCGCGCGGGTCCTCCCGGCGGACGAGGTCGCCGGGAGGCGCTCGGCGGACCGCGCTGGCGCGGGCGGCGCCGAGGCGCCGAGGGCCGTCGCCGCCGAGAAGCCGCCCCAGGTCCCGGGGAGCGCCGCGACGACCGTCGCGACGACGACGAGCGCCGACAACACGAGCAGGGTGGTCGATCGCCGGACCATGACCGTCCCCTCGGACGCTCGGACGTCTCCGCAGCCGGGTGCAGCCCACCGGCGGAAGATCGGACGGGTGTCCAACCGGCGACGGAACCCTCGCGGCCGGCACCCCGGGGGCCGAAACGGCCCCTCCGCCGCCGCGCCCCGGGGCGGCCGATAGACGGGTCCGATCGCGCGGTCGGGGACCCCAGTTGCGTCCGCGCCCTCGCCGTGGTCTCGTCGGGGGACGCGGCCGGTCGGCCGCGCGCGTCCGCGGCCCCGCGGACGGCTGCGGCGACGGACGGGACGGCACGATGGGCGAGCGACGGTGGGGCCGGGGACGGACGACCCGCGACCACGAGGTCGCGGAGGACGACGCCGGGCTGCGGGTCGGGACGCCGAAGGACCACGCCGTCGGGACGGCGGCGACGCTCTCGATCGCCCGGCAGGCGATGCGGCACCTCGGCGTCGCCCGGACGGCGCGGACGCTGGCGAAGATCAACCAGCCCGGAGGGTTCGACTGCCCCGGCTGCGCGTGGCCGGAGCCCGAGCACGGGGCGCACCTCGAGTTCTGCGAGAACGGCGCGAAGGCCGTCGCGGAGGAGGGCACGCGCCGCCGGATCGGCCGCTCGTTCTTCGCCCGCCACCCGATCGACGACCTGCGCGGGCGCACCGAGCACTGGCTCGGCCAGCAGGGACGGCTGACCGAGCCGATGCACCTCGCGCCGGGCGCCACCCACTACGCGCCGATCTCGTGGGAGGACGCCTACGCGTTGATCGCCCGCGAGCTGCACGCGCTGGACTCGCCGGACGAGGCCGCGTTCTACACCTCGGGCCGCACGAGCAACGAGGCCGCGTTCGCGTACCAGCTCCTGATCCGCGCGTTCGGCACGAACAACATGCCGGACTGCTCGAACATGTGCCACGAGTCCTCCGGCGTGGCGCTCATCGACACGATCGGCATCGGCAAGGGCTCCGTCACCGTCAACGATCTCGTCAAGGCCGACCTGATCGTCGTCGCCGGCCAGAACCCGGGCACGAACCACCCGCGGATGCTCACGACCCTGGAGCGGGCGAAGGAGCACGGCGCGACGATCCTCACGATCAACCCGCTCCCCGAGGCCGGGCTCGAGCGCTTCGACAACCCCCAGCGCCTGTCCGGTCTGCTCGGCCACGGCACCCATCTGACCGACCACTTCCTGCAGCTGAAGGTCGGCGGGGACCACGCCCTGTTCCGCGCGTTCAACCACCTGATCCTGCGCGCCGACGACGAGCGGACGGCGGCGCGGGCGGCCGCCGGGGCGGACCGGGACGACCCGGCGACGGCGCCCGTCCTCGACCACGCGTTCCTGCAGAGCAGCGTCCTGGGCCTCGACGACCTCCGCGCCGACCTCGCCGAGATCGACTGGGACGTCACGGAGGCGGCGACCGGCCTGACCCGCGCCGAGATCGAGGCCGCCGCCGAGCTCCTGATCGCCTCGGGCGGCACCGTCGTCTGCTGGGCGATGGGCCTCACGCAGCACCGCGCGTCGGTCGCGACGATCCAGGAGGTCGTCAACACCCTCCTGCTCCGCGGCCACGTCGGCCGGCCCGGCGCGGGCCTCTGCCCGGTCCGCGGGCACTCCAACGTGCAGGGCGACCGCACGATGGGGATCTGGGAGAAGCCGCCCGCGGCGTTCCTCGACGCCCTGGAGGACGCGTTCGGGTTCGACCCGCCCCGCGAGGACGGGCACGACGTCGTCGACACCATCGCCGCGATGCGCGACGGGCGCGTGAAGGTCTTCATGGCGATGGGCGGCAACTTCGCGTCGGCGACGCCCGACACCGCCGTCACCGAGGCCGCGCTCGCCGGCACGCGCCTGACGGTGCAGGTCTCGACGAAGCTCAACCGGTCGCACTGCGTCACCGGCCGCGAGGCGCTGATCCTGCCGACGCTCGGCCGCACGGACCGCGACCCCTACCCCGGCGGGCCGCCGGCCGACGCGGGTGCCTGGGCCCCGGCGCGACCCGGCGGCGACCGGGACGTCCCCGGTCCGGAGGACGCCGGTGTCGACGGTCGGGCCGAGAGCGCGGCGGCCGACACGCCCCGCCCCGTCGGGACGCCGGCTGGGACGACGCCCGCCGCCGCCGAGGTGGCCCCCGGCGAGTCGTCGGCCGGTGCGGACGCGCCCGCCGCCCGCGACGCCGCGCCGGACCCCGACCTCGGGACCGCGGCCCGCCCCGGGAGGGACGGGGCCGCGCCGGCGCCGGCCACCCGCCGCCACGAGGTCCAGACCGTCACCGTCGAGGACTCGATGAGCGTCGTCCACGGCAGCCGCGGCCACCTGCCGCCGCCGTCGAAGCACCTGCGCAGCGAGGTGCGGATCGTCTGCGACCTGGCACGGGCCGTGCTGGGGTCCGCGGGGGACCCGCCCGCCGGGCCCGCGCAGCGATCGTGCCGCGAGCAGGGCGCCGACGGGGCGGACGCGGTCGACGACCGGACCCGCGCCGTGCGGGCGATCCCGTGGGAGGCGATGGCGGCCGACTACGCGGTGGTCCGCCGGCAGATCGAGGCCGTGGTCCCCGGCTTCGAGGACTTCGAGCAGCGCGCGGCGTGGCGGGGCGGGTTCGTCCTGCCGCACCCGCCCCGCGACACGCGGACGTTCGAGACCCCGTCCGGCAAGGCGCACCTGACCGTCAACGCGCTGGAGCCGATCGTCGTGCCGCCCGGCCGCCTGCTGCTGCAGACGTTGCGCAGCCACGACCAGTACAACACGACGATCTACGGCCTGGACGACCGCTACCGCGGCATCACGGGCGGCCGCCGCGTCGTCCTCGTCCGGCCGTCCGACCTCGAGGCGCTCGGGCTGCGGGACGGCGACGCGGTCGACCTCGTCGCCGACGACTTCGACGGCACGGAGCGCCGCGCCGACGACTTCCGGGTCGTCGCCTACCCGACCGCCCGCGGCTGCGCGGCGGCGTACTACCCCGAGACGAACCCCCTCGTCCCGCTCGGCTCGGTCGCGAGGCGCAGCAACACCCCGGCGTCGAAGTCCGTCGTCGTCCGGCTCGTGCCGGTCCGGGACCGGGCGGCCGGCAGCGCCGCCGTCGCCTGACGCCGCCGACCGTCCGTCGGCCGACGGCGGCGTGCCGTCGGCCGCCCGTGGCCGACGTCCGGAGGCGTCAGCGGCTCGGCTCGGAACGCCCCCGCACGTGCGCGCCACCGCCGCTCAACCGCGCGCCGCGCCGTCGCCCGGGGAGCGGGTCGACGGGCGCAGCGGCGCCAGGGTCCGGTGCCGCCACGCGCCGGCCCAGACGCCGAGCCCGTAGGCGGCCTCGTCCGCGGTCGCCGCGAGGGTCCAGCGGACGGGGTCGATGCGGTGCCGGGCCCGCCACCAGCCGCCCGCCGACGCGACGACGACGAGGGCCGCGGCCGCCGGCCGGGTCCGTCGACGGGCGAGCCCGGCGAGCAGGGCCGGCCCCGCGAGCCCGACCGCCGCCCGGCCCGTCGACTCCGCGGTGCGCAGGAGCGCGTCGCCGCCCCACGGCAGCGCCAGGACGACGGGCGCGCCGGCGCCCCGGAGCTTGCGGGCGGTCAGCGCGAGGTGGACCACGGCGGCCCCGGCCGCCGCGCGGGGCCGGCCGGCGAGCGCGAGCCCGACGGCCGCGGCCGGCGCCGGCCGCAGCACGAGCGGCGTCAGACGGCCCGGGTGCCGGGCGGCCAGCGGCGCCGCCGACGTCCCGTAGCGGAAGCGGCGGTGCAGCAGCGCGCCCCACGACCCGGGCTCGGCGTGACGCACGACGGTCCGCGGGTCGTAGCGGATGCGCCCCCCGGCGTCGTGCAGGCGCCAGACGAGGTCGACGTCCTCGCCGAAGCGCAGCGCGGCGTCGAAGGCGGTCCCGAGCGCGTCGCGGCGGACGACGAGGGCGGCGGTGGGCACGTAGGGGACCGCCCCGCCGGGCCGCACCGGCGCCGCACGCGACCCCAGGTCCAACGGCGAGCGGACGGCGGTGAAGCGGGCGAGCGTCGAGCGGCCGCCGCGGTCGAGCGGGGCCACGCGCGGCGCCACGGCGACCACGGACGGATCGGCGAAGTGGCCGCCGAGGGCGTCGAGCCAGCCGACCGGGGCGAGGCAGTCGCTGTCGAGGAACGCCACGAGCGGCGTCGCCACCGCGCCCAGCCCGTCGTTGCGCGCCGCCGCCGGTCCGCCGGTGACGTCCCGCCGCAGCAGCCGCGCCCCGTGCCGGCGCGCGACCTCCGCGACCGCCGCGCGGTCCTCCGAGCCGTCGTCGACGACGAGGACCGGGTCGCGGTCCCCGAGCGCGGCCAGGCACCGGTCGAGCTCGTCCGCGCGGTCCCTCACGGGCACCACGACGGTCGCCGCCGGCCGCGCGGCACCGGGCGCCGGTACCGGCGCGAGGACGCCGGCCTCGACGAGCCGGTCCGCGAGCCGGAGCGCGCCCGCACCGCCGGGCCGGCCCGCCAGGAGCGCGTCGACCGCCGCGGCGCCGGCGTCCTTCAGGCGCAGCACCCGCCGCGGCATCCCCCCGGCGAGGACGCGACCGCCCTCGAGCCGACGCACGCCGGGGGCGAGCACGACGGGGAGGGCCGGGCCGGCGGGGCCGGGGCGCGCGGGCGGGGGCGGACCGACGGGGCCGGGGCCTGCGGCGCCGGGATCGGCGGGGTCGCGATCGCTCGGGTCCGCCGGGAGCACCCGGCGAGGGTAGCGGCGCGCGAACGTGACCCATGACGCGGCGCGGCCGCAGACGCCGGAGCAGACTGCGCGCGACCACCCTCCGAGACCGACCCGCCCATGACGCTCTCCACCCAGCCCACCGCCTCCTCGCCCCGCCGCCGCCCGACCGCCGGGGCCGCCGGGGCACGCGCCACGGCCGTCACCGTCGCCGTGGCCGCGGCGGTCGCCGTGGGCGGCGCGCTGCCCGCCCAGGCCGCCCGGCACGCGCCGTGCCCGACCGGCGGCACCACGCTCGTCCGCGGGGTCTACGGCGGCGAGAACCTGCGGCTCTACCGGACCGGGGCCACCCTGGCCGTCTGCGTCCGTACCCCCGGGGAGCGGCGCGTCCGCCGGACCCTCGGGCCGTGGACCAGGACGACGCGGGTCGCGGTCGGCGGCGGCTCCGTGGCGTGGACCACGGCGCGCGACGGCGCGGCCGGGCGCGTCGACGCCGTCGCGACGATCGACGTCCGCACCGGACGCCGGTGGCTGCGGAGCCTCCACGCCGTGCCCGCGACCGGGCCGTCGGTGCCGGCCACGGACGACCGGGTGCTGCGCATCGACACGAACGGCCTGGCGACGGTCTGGGTGACCGCGGGCGGCGCGATCGGCACCGCCGTGGTGGCGGTCGACGACGCGCCGCTCAGCGACCCGGGCCTCGAGGCCTCGACGCTCTACGGCGACGGTGCCCCATCGCGTCCGTACCGCGCCGGGCGCGTCTTCGCCCTCGGGACGGCCGGCGCCGAGGCCGCCCCCGCCGTGGCCCGCGGGGTCCGGTTCTTCGAGGGCGGCGACAGCGACTCGTGCGGCGGCCTGATCACCCGGTCGGTCGAGATCCCCGCCTTCGGGACGCGCCGCGAGACGTCGTTCGTCTCTTCCTCGTTCGACGTCGAGCCGAGCCCCGGCTGCTGACGCTCGGCGGTCCGGTCCGTGCCGGGCGGGTCGCGGCGTCCGCGGACGCCGCGAC
>WLOB01000125.1 GCA_009699505.1 Actinomycetota bacterium
AGCTCGACGGCGACAACGCCGACGCCGTCTCCGACCTGCTGCGCCAGCGGGGCCTGATCCCGCTCTCCGTCGACCTCAAGCGGGCCGCCTGGAACCTCGAGATCAAGGTGTTCGAGCGCGTCAAGGCGCGCGACATGGTCGTCTTCTCGCGGCAGTTCTCGACGATGATCTCGTCGGGCATGACGGTGCTGCGGGCCCTCTCCGTCCTCGAGCTGCAGACGGAGAACGACAAGTTCAAGGAGGTCCTGGCCCAGGTCCGGACCGACGTCGAGGGCGGCGCGTCGCTGTCCGAGGCGATGGAGCAGCACCCGCGGGTCTTCAACCGGCTGTTCGTCGCGCTCGTCCACGCCGGCGAGATCGGCGGCATCCTCGAGGACGCCCTGCGTCGCGCCGCCGACCAGCTCGAGAAGGACGACAAGCTGCGCCGCGCGGTCAAGAGCGCGATGGTCTACCCGGCCACGGTCATGTCGTTCGCGGCGATCGTCGTCATCGCGCTCGTGGCGTTCCTCGTCCCCGTCTTCGCCGGCGTGCTCGAGGAGTTCGGCTCCGAGCTGCCGGCCATCACCAAGATCACCGTCGCGATGAGCGACGCGGTCACCGGCTACTGGTGGGCCGGGATCCTCGTGATGGTGGCGGCGTTCCTCGCGATCCGCACCTACGTCCGGACGGACCAGGGCCGCCGGAACAAGGACAAGCTCTTCCTGCGGCTGCCGGTCAAGATCGGCACGATCGTCCAGAAGGTCGCGATCGCCCGCTGGTCCCGCACCCTGGGCACCCTCGCCGCCGCCGGCGTGCCGCTCCTGCAGGCCGTGGAGATCACCGGCCGCACCTCGGGCAACTCCGTCATCGAGGACGCGATGACCGACGTCTCCGACAGCATCCGCCGGGGCGGCACCCTGTCCGGTCCGCTGCGCGAGGCGCCGGTGTTCCCGCCGATGGTCTCCCACATGGTCGGCGTGGGCGAGGAGACCGGCAACCTCGACGAGATGCTGTCGAAGGTCGCCGACTTCTACGAGGACGAGGTGGACGCCGCGGTCAAGGCGCTCATGTCGATCCTCGAGCCGATCCTCATCGTCGTCATCGGCGCGGCGGTCGGCTTCATCGTCATCTCGATGTACCTGCCGCTCTTCGCGGTCTACGACTCCATCAAGTAGACGGGCGGCGCGGGATCGGGGGACGGGCCGCGGACTCCGCGGCCCGTCGTCGTCCCGGGACGCGACGCTCCGCCGGCGGGGGAGGGCGGAACGAAGCGGACCGGGGTCCGGTTGCTCGACGGGTCTGTCATGATGGACGCAGACGCCGGGTCCTCCGCCCGGCCCACCGCCGCCCCAGGAGCACGTCATGGAACTCGGGATCGCCACCTTCGCCGACGTCGGCCGGGACCACTCCACCGGCCGCCTCGTCACGCCCGAGCAGCGCCTGTCCGACCTCCTCGAGGAGGCGGAGCTGGCGGAGCAGGTCGGTCTCGACGTCTTCGGTCTCGGCGAGCATCACCGCCCCGACTACGCGGCATCGGCCCCGGCCGTCGCCCTGGCGGCCATCGCCGCGCGGACGTCGAGGATCCGCCTGACGAGCGCCGTCACGGTCCTCTCCTCGGACGACCCGGTCCGGGTCTTCCAGCAGTTCGCGACCCTCGACCTGCTGTCCCACGGCCGGGCGGAGATCATGGCCGGTCGCGGCAGCTTCACGGAGTCGTTCCCGCTCTTCGGCCAGGACCTGGAGGACTACGACGACCTCTACGAGGAGAAGCTCGGCCTGCTGCTCGAGCTGCGGGCGAACGAGCGCGTCACCTGGTCGGGCGAGCACCGCGCCCCGCTGAACGACGCCGGGGTCTACCCGCGGCCCGTGCAGGACCCGCTGCCCGTGTGGGTCGCGGTCGGCGGCACGCCGCAGTCCGTCGCCCGCGCCGGCCTCCTGGACCTGCCGCTGACGATCGCCATCCTGTCGGGCACCTTCGACGGCTACGTCCCGCTCGTGGACCTCTACCGCCGCGCCCGCGAGCACGCAGGCCTCGACCCGGCCGCGGGTCGCATCGCGATCAACACCCACACCTGGGTGGCCCCGGACTCGAAGCAGGCCGCCGACGAGTTCTGGCCCGCCTACAGCCCGATGATGAACCGCATCGGCCGCGAGCGGGGGTGGCCGCCCATGACCCGCGAGGCGTTCGACGCGCAGCGCTCGGGCCTGAACGCCCTGGGCGTCGGGTCCACGGAGGAGCTGACGGCGAAGATCCTCCACGCCCACGAGCTCTTCGGCAACGACCGCTACATGGGCCAGTTCGCCCTCGGCGCGATGCCGCACGCCCAGGTGCTGAAGGCCATCGAGCTCTTCGGTACCGAGGTCGCGCCGGCCGTCCGGGCCGAGGTGGCCCGGCGCACGGCGCCCGCGCCGGTCTGAGCCGGTCGCTCTCGGACCCTCGGTCGGCCCCGCCCGGCCTCCGGGCCCGTGGATGCCGTACGCCCGAGAATGTCGTCCGACGCAGGCGTTCCGCGGTCCGGAGGGGACGTTCCGTCGGAGGTTCTCCGCCGGGACCAGACGGGGTGACGGAGCGTCGTGCGACGCACGCGGACGCGGCCCGCGGGGGTGCTCCAGGCGGCGAACGCCGGTCGGTCCCGGGGCGCCGGAATGGACGCCCGCCGGCCCCCTCCCTCGCGTACGATCCTCCCTTCCAGGGGTCGGCTTCCGCAGGGCGATGCGCCCGCGGCACCCGCACGGCCCCTCAGACGACTCAAGGAGATCCGGTGCGTACACCGACACTGAAGGCGTTCGCCGCCACCGCCGTGCTGGCCCTCGCGGTCGCGGGCTGCGGCAGCAGCGACGAGGACGAGAGCACCGCCGGCGCCGGCACGGGCACGACGGCCGCCAAGACGACGACGGTCAACGACGCCGCGGTCGCGCAGCTCCCGGCCGACGTGAAGTCCAAGGGCACCCTGACGGTCGCCGCCGACGCGTCCTACCCGCCGAACGAGTTCTTCGCCGAGGACGGCAAGACGGTCATCGGCCTGGACCCGGACCTCGCGCAGGCGCTGGGCAAGGCCCTCGGCCTGAAGATGGAGGTCCAGAACGCCGGCTTCGACGGCATCATCGCCGGCCTGCAGTCCGGCAAGTACGACCTCGGCATGTCGTCGTTCACCGACAACAAGGAGCGCGAGGAGGTCGTCAACTTCGTCACGTACCTGTCCGCCGGCACCTCGTTCTTCGTCAACGCGCAGAAGGACACGCAGGTCACCGATCTCGCGTCGCTCTGCGGCAAGAAGGTCGCGGTCGAGAAGGGCACCGTCCAGCTCGACGACGCCACCGCCCAGGCGAAGAAGTGCGGCGGGAACAAGCTGACCGTGCTGCCGTACCCCGACCAGAACGGCGCCAACCAGGCGCTCGCCGCCGGTCGCGCGGACGTCTCCATGGCCGACTCCCCGGTCGCCGACTACCAGGTCAAGCTCTCCAACGGCGCGCTCAAGCTCGCCGGCACCCCGTACGGCACGGCGCCCTACGGCATCGCGATCCCGAAGAACCTGAAGATCGAGAAGGCGCTGCAGACCGCGCTGAAGGGCCTGATCGCGGACGGCACCTACCAGTCCATCCTGGACAAGTGGGGCCTCGAGAAGAGCGCGGCCGTCACCGAGCCGGTCATCAACGGCGCGCAGGACTAGCACGTGTCCGACGACACCCGGGCGACGACCGCGGAGGACATCAAGGCCGTCCCCGTCCGGCACTACGGACGGTGGGCGGTCGCGGTCGTCGTCTCGGTGTTCGTCGCCTCGCTGCTCTACTCCGCAGCGCGCAACGAGCGGTTCAAGTGGGACGTCGTCGGGGACTACCTGTTCTCCGACCGCGTCCTGAACGGGCTGTGGCTGACGCTGTGGCTCTCGACGGTCGCCGTCGTCATCGGCGTGATCCTCGGGACGGCGCTCGCGATCATGCGGCTGTCGTCGAACCCCGTCCTCAGCACGATCTCGCTCGTCTACATCTGGTTCTTCCGCGGCACCCCGGTCCTCGTCCAGCTCATCGGCTGGGCGTTCATCGGCGCGCTGTACCCCGAGATCTCCTTCGGCGTGCCGTTCGGCGGGCCGGACCTCATCAGCGGCAGCGGCAACGACATCATCACCCCGATCACGGCGGCGATCCTCGGCCTCGGGCTGAACCTCGCCGCCTACCAGTCCGAGATCGTCCGCGCCGGGCTGCTCTCGGTCGACGAGGGCCAGGTCGAGGCGGGCAAGGCGCTCGGGCTGACCGGGTCGCAGACCATGCGGCGCATCGTGCTGCCGCAGGCGATGCGGGTGATCATCCCGCCGACCGGCAACCAGGCCATCGACATGCTCAAGACGAGCTCGCTCGTCTCGGTCATCGCGGTGTCCGACCTGCTCTACAGCGTGCAGCTCATCTACGGCCAGAACTACCAGCAGATCCCGCTGCTCGTGGTCGCGTGCATCTGGTACCTGTTCTTCACGACGCTCCTGTCGATCGGGCAGTACTACCTCGAGCGCCACTACGCCAAGGGCAACGTGCGGTCGCTGCCGCCGACGCCCCTGCAGCGCATCAGGGCGAGGACGGCGGGCATGCGGTTCGGGGCATCCGGCGGCGGGGGAGGGGCGGGCGCATGAGCAGCACCGACGAGCGGACCCACGGGACGGACGGCGCGTCCGCCGGGGTCCCGATGGTCCTGGCCGAGGGCGTGCACAAGCGCTTCGGCCTGAACGAGGTGCTCAAGGGCATCGACATGACGGTGGGCCGCGGCGAGGTCGTCTGCCTGCTGGGGCCGTCCGGCTCGGGCAAGTCGACGCTCCTGCGCTGCATCAACCACCTCGAGCCGATCAACCGCGGCCGGATCACGGTCGACGGGCAGATCGTCGGCTACCGCGAGAAGGACGGCCGGCTGCACGAGCTGCCGGAGAAGGTCGCCGTCCAGCAGCGGGCCGACATCGGGATGGTCTTCCAGCGCTTCAACCTGTTCGCGCACCGGACGGCGCTGCAGAACATCACCGAGGCGCCGATCCTCGTGAAGGGGATGGGCCGCAAGCAGGCCGAGGCGCGCGCGCTCGAGCTGCTCGAGCGCGTCGGCCTGGGCGACCGCGGCGGGGCGTACCCGTCGCAGCTCTCCGGCGGCCAGCAGCAGCGGGTCGCGATCGCCCGCGCGCTCGCGATGGACCCGAAGCTCATGCTGTTCGACGAGCCGACGTCGGCGCTGGACCCCGAGCTCGTCGGCGACGTCCTCGACGTCATGCGCGACCTCGCGAAGGCCGGCATGACGATGGTGGTCGTCACGCACGAGATCGGCTTCGCCCGCGAGGTCGGGGACCGCGTCGTCTTCATGGACGAGGGCGTCGTCGTCGAGTCCGGCCCGCCGTCGCAGGTTCTGGACGCCCCGCAGGAGGCGCGGACCAGGACGTTCCTCTCCAAGGTCCTCTGAGGAGGGGGCCGGACCCCGGCGTGCGCGTCGCGGGCCCGGCCCGCCGGACGGCCGCACGGCGTCGGGGCCCGGGCCACCGGGAGCGCCCCGGACCCGGCCGCACGGGGCCTCTGCCGGGCCCGGGCCGTCCGGGCGGGTCGGGCGGCTCCCGCCGCCGGACCGTCTACGCTGGGGACAGCGCTCGCGCTCGCGGGCACGTAGGTCGTCCGGTCCCTCCAGGAGGTCCCATGCGTCACGACCCGATCAACGCCGCCGGCGGCTCCGCGTCGCCGAGGGGCACCGCCAACCGGCGCCCGCGTCGCGCGGCCACCCGGCCCCCCACGCCGGTCGATCTGGGCATCCCCGTCGCAGCGACGGAGGAGCAGGGCCAGCTGCTCGCGGCCGAGGTGATGGACCCCGAGCGCACCGAGCCGATCGTCTGCCTGTCGACCCGGCCGGGCGAGGACCGCCCCGCCTTCGACCACCACCGCGTGCGCAAGGAGATCGGTCGCGACGCGATCATCCGCGCCGTCCGCACCGGTCCCGCCAGCCGGTTCCTCTCGCAGCTGCTGCCCCAGCAGCTCGGCGTGTTCGGCGGCGCCGCCCGCATCTGGTGGCCCGGCGTCGACGACGACTCCGACCCGCGGGACCACCCGCTCGTCCTGGACCGCATGGGGCGCTACGGGCCGCGCGCCGTCGAGGTGCTCGCGGAGCGCTTCGCCGAGGGCCCGCCGACCGGCCCGTCGAAGCGCCCGCCCGTCGGTCCGCCGAAGCACGGCGGCAAGCTCGTCGCCCTGCCCGGGGGCGCGGAGCGCGCGGCCCGCACCGAGCCGCGCTCGACGCCGCCGACGCCCGACCGCGACCAGCAGCTCCTGCTGGGCGCCCTGGACGCCGCCCGGGACGAGATCCGCGGCCTGCGCGAGAAGCTCGCCGAGGTCCGCCTCGACGCGATGACCCCCGGGGACCGCAACGCCGCGCTGCGTCGTCGGCGCGAGACCGAGGTGCCGGAGCAGACGCCGGCGCGCGTGGCGCGGCCCGACCAGGTCGCCGGGCTCGCGATCCCCGAGGCCGTGCACCGCGACCGCGTCCGGGCGCACCACCTCGAGATCGTCGCCGCCTGGCTGGCCCGCGACCACGATGCCGGCCGGCGCGCCCGGCCGCTCGGCCCGATCGCGATCGGCGAGGACTACCTCGACGCGGTCGACGCCCGTCGCGGGCGCGTGTCGCCCGCGGCGCTGGCGACCGTCGCCGCGCGCATCGCGTCGGGCAAGCAGGGCGAGGCCGACGACCTCGACGTCGGCGCCTGGCTCACCGACGCGGGCGACCAGGAGCTGCGCCCGGACGACGGCGCGCCCTGCTGGTCCTGCGCGATCCCCGGCGCCGAGGGCCTGCGGCTGCGCTGGTGGACCCGCGAGGACGGCGCGATGGAGCTGCGCGACCTCGTCTAGGGCGGGGTCGCGGCGCGGGCGGCGACGGTGACGAGCACGGCCGCGGCGTCCGGCCGCGCGGCGATCTAGCGCTCGGCGGCGACCTTGCGGTCCGGGCCGACCCGGAGCGCGAGCTCGCCGTTGAGCAGCGCGAAGATGTCCTTGCCGACGACGTCACCGCGCCAGCCCTGCAGGGTGCGGACGTCGGGGAGGTCCGTGCCGTCCCGCCAGGCGGCGATGACGCGCTGCAGGTCGGAGCGGTTGGCCAGCAGCTCGTACGCGAGGTCCTCCTGGTTGGCGCGCGTGCGCACCAGGGTCTCCGTGAGGGCGACGAGCTCGGGGTCGACGGGGTCCTGCCGGGCAGGGCGCTCGCGCTCGACGGGGATCGGCTCGTAGTCGCGGCCCTCGGCGATCGCCTTGAGCAGCCGCTCGCCGCGGCGGTGGAGCGTCGCCTCGTTGACGCCCCGGATCTGCGCGAGCCGCTCCCGGTCGCGCGGGCGGCGCTTCGCGAGCTCGACGAGCGTCTGGTCCTGCAGGACCGTCGACGGCGGCCGGTCGGCCTTCGCGGCCTCCTCCTCGCGCCACTCCAGGAGCCGGAACGCGACGGCGCGCTGCGCGGGGTCCAGGCCGTCGACGCGGGGGAGGCGCGGGAACAGCAGCTCGGGCTCCCGGCTGTCGTCGACCTCCTCGAGCGCGCGGCACTCCTCGAGCGCCCAGTCGAGGCGACCGAGGTCGACGAGCCGGTTCTGGATCGCCACGGAGAGCTGCAGGATGTGCTGGACGTCCTCGGCGGCGTACTGCTTCTGCTCGTCCGACAGCGGGCGCTGCTCCCACCGCGTGAAGCTCGCGGACTTCTCGAGCTTGACCTTCAGGACCTCGCGCAGCAGGGCGTCGTAGCCCATCTGGGAGCGCAGGCCCGCGAAGCCGGCCGCGAGCTGGGTGTCGAAGACGCTGCGGACCTCGGTCTCCCAGCTGCGCTTGAGCAGCGCGACGTCCTGGCGCCCGGCGTGCAGGACGATCTCGATCTTCGGGTCCGCGAGGACGTCGGCGAGCGGCGCGGGATCGAACTCGTCGGCGATCGGGTCGAGCAGCTCGATCCGGATCCCGCCGCTGGGCGTGTCGACCGCGACCTGCGCCAGGCAGAGCAGCGGCCGGTAGCGGCCCTCGCCGACGAACTCGGTGTCGATGCCGAGCCGTCCGTGCTCCCGCGCGGCCGCGGCGAGTTCGGAGACGACGGTGTCGGTAGGGCTCGGCACGGGTGCCCGGAGCCTATCCAGGGGGGTGCCGGGCCGCCGCACGGCGCGGGGCCGGGTGGGCCGGGCGACCGCCCGGCGCAGCGCCGGGGCTGCCGGGCCACCCGTCCCCGGAGCGCCGGGCCGCCGCACGGCGCGGCGCGGTCGGTCAGCGCCGGGGAACCCGCCGGCCGGGGCGCGGGCCCGTGCGGCGCTCGGGCGACCGCGTGCGGCCGTCGGGGCGCGAGGACGAGCGGGGCGGCCGGTTGTGCGGGTCCACCCGCGGCGGCTGGACCTCCTCGGCCGGCGGCGTGCGCGGCTCGATGTCGCCGGCCCGCTCGGCGCGGTCGAGGACCTCCTCCGAGGCCTCGTCCGGCCACACCCCGTACCGCTCCATGAACTGCCGGGCGCCCATCTCGTCGTCGCGGTCCTTCTCGCCCTTCAGCCCCATCTGGTGGATGCGGTTGGAGACCACGACGCCGAGGCCGCCGCCGAGCATGAGCGCGGCACCCTCGAGCCCCACGATGTCGGGGCTGACGACGAGCATCACCGCGCCGATGAGGAAGATCAGCGCCGGGAGCCAGAAGCGGACGATCTTGACCGGCGTGAACACCCTCCGAGTGTGCCACGCGCGCCATCCCGCGCGACGCGGGAGGGCCGCGACGCCGGACCGGCCGGCGGCCGGCCGAGGACGGGACGGCCCGGGACGTCGGACCGGCGGGCCGAGGCCGCGGGGCCGTTCCAGGGGGCGGGCCGGGCCGGGCCCTCAGCCCAGCGGCCCCGCCACCGGGTCCCACCGCACCGGGCCGGCGTCGCGCAGCGTCGCGACGTCGAAGCGGGCGACGAGCTCGGCGGGCGTGGGGCGCTCGTCGGGCTCGCACAGCCCGAGCGACGCCGCCAGGCGCGACCGCACGTCGTCCGCGTCCTCCCCGAGGGCCAGCCGGTCCTCGAGGGTCACCGCGCCGTCGCGCTTGGCCAGGCGCCGGCCGTCGGGGCCCAGGACGAGCGGGACGTGCAGGTACGTCGGCGCCTCGTGGCCGAGCACCGTCGCGAGCCACGCCTGCCGCGGCGCGCTCGAGGCCAGGTCGTCGCCACGGACGACCTCGCGGACGCCCTGCCACGCGTCGTCGACGACGACGGCGAGGTTGTAGGCGTGCGTGCCGTCGCCCCGGCGGACCACGAAGTCGTCGACCACCGCCGAGAGCTCGCCGCGGACCGCGTCCCGGGCGACGGACCGGACCGCACCCGCCCGGACCCGCAGCGCGGCGGGCCGGCCGCGCTCCTCGTGGGCGGCCCGGGCGGCCGCGTCGAGGTGGGCGCAGGTGCCGGGGTAGGCGCCCTCGGGCGCGTCGCCGTGGGGCGCGCCGGCGGCCTCGCGGATCTCGGCCCGGGTGCACCAGCAGGGGTAGACGAGGTCGCGCGCCCGGAGCACGTCGATTCCGGCGGCGTACGCGGCGTCCCGGTCGGACTGCCGGACGATCCCGTCGTCCCAGTCGATGCCCAGCGCCGCCAGGTCCTGCAGCTGGCGCTCCTCGTGCTCGCGGCGGCTGCGTCCCCGGTCGAGGTCCTCGACCCGGAGCAGGAACCGCCCGCCCGCGCTGCGGGCCCGCAGCCAGGCGACGAGCGCGGTGCGCAGGTTGCCGAGGTGCAGGGGACCGCTGGGGCTCGGAGCGAACCGGCCGTCGTGCGGACCCATGCGGCCAGCGTAGCGGCGCGGCACGCCGCAGAGGCTCCGGGCGCGTGCGTATGCTCGGGCTCGATGGAGTCCAGTCAGTTCAGCAAGCGCGGGGCGAAGGCCCGCGGCCTCGACGAGGAGTCCGCGGCGGCTCCTGCGGTCGACGAGGCCCACCGCGAGTGCTGGGTGTGCCGGAGCACGGGCAAGCTGATCTCGGGCGCCGACGGCGAGCCGCACGAGGTCGTCTGTCCCTGGTGCGAGGGGACGAAGCTGACGATCCCGGCGCACGACGCGCAGGAGCACCCCTCCGAGACCCCGCGGGAGAAGACGCCCGAGGAGATGGAGGCCGCGAAGGAGCGGGCGAAGGCGATGCTCGCCAAGCGCGGCGCGGCGAAGAAGTCCGCCGGGGGCGCGGCGAAGAAGCCCGCCGCCAAGCGCAAGCCGGCGGCGAAGAAGGCGGGTGCGAAGAAGGCCCCGGCCAAGCGCGCCGCGGCGAAGAAGGACGCCCCGCCGGCGAACACGCCGATCCCGCGTCCCATGACGCGCAGGACGGTCAAGAGCACCGACGACACGTAGGTCGCGGGGG
>WLOB01000126.1 GCA_009699505.1 Actinomycetota bacterium
CGGCCGAGACCGCGAGGACGGCCTCGTCCGGGGTGCGGCCCTGGCCGAGCGCGGCACCCGCCGCGGCGCCGAGCGGGCCGAGCAGCGCGTGCGGGTGCATGGTCATCTCGGCGTGCCGCCACGTCCGGGCGACGCGGGTGACGACCTCGTAGCCGGCGACGAGCGCGACCAGGAGCTCCTGCACCGTCCGGTCGTGCGCCTCGGCCTCCGCGAGCAGGGCCGGCAGGACGTAGAGACCACCGTGGCACGTCGCCGGGCGGTAGCCCTCGTCCATCTCCGCCCAGTCCGCGGCGGCGCCGTTGGCCGCCGCGACCGCGGCCCGCTCGCCCCGCACGCGCCCGTTGCCGAAGACCGTCGCCTCGGCCGGCTGGCCGGGGTGCAGGAGCGTGGCGCGGACCGCCGCGACCTGCGGGTCGTCCCGCACGGCGAGCATCGCGCCGAGGTCGTCGGCGAGGACGAGCAGCGCCCGGCGCACGACGTCGTCCGGCAGGTCGGAGAAGCGGACCTCGGCGCTCCACCGCACGAGGGCGGCGAACGCGTCGCCCGCGGCGGCGGCGTCGACGGCGTCCCGCGGGGCGGACGTGGTCCCGGTGCTTCGCGGGGCGTCCTCCCGGGTGGACCCGTCGGCGGAGGAGGCGTCGGTCGGCTGCGTCATGGATCCCATCGGCGTCGCGACACCACCGGGTTCCCGGCGGCGTGTCGGGCGACACGCTAGGCGATCGTCATGCCAACTGTCAACAATCGACGATCCTGACGGGCTCAGTCCTCCGCGGTCATCGACCCCAGTGCGTGCTCGAGCGACTCGCGCAGGTGCTCCTCCATCGCGGCGGCGGCCCGCTCCCCGTCGCCGGAGAGGACCGCGGTCAGCAGCTCGTCGTGCTCCGTCGCGGCGTGCTCGGCGCGGACGGGGATCTGGCCGGACTGGGCGCGCAGGAGCTGGAGCTCCTGGTTGACGAGCGCCACGTGGCTGGCGAGCGCGGGGTTCCCGGCCGCCGAGGCGAGCAGGGCGTGGACGTCGCGCGGCCCCTGGAAGCGCAGGTCGGCGTCGGCGGCGGTGAAGATGCTCGACGGTGTGCCGCGCAGGGCCTCGAGCTGGGCGCGCTGCTCCGGCGTGGCGCGGTTGGCGGCGAGCCGCGCGACGGTCCGCTCGAGGGCGACGCGGACCTCGAAGAGGTCGCGGACCTCGCCGCGGCCGAGGCGGCGGACGAAGGCGCCGCGGTGCGCCTGCAGCTCGACGAGGCCGTCGCGGGCCAGGCGCTGCATGGCCTCGCGGACGGGGCCCCGGCTCACCCCGAGCTCCGTCGCGATCTCGACCTCGTTCAGCCGGCCGCCCGGTGGGTGCTGCCCGCGGAGGATCTGCTGGCGGAGCGCCCGCTCCACCTGATCGCTGAACGAGTTGCCCGACCGGGCGATCGGCGCCCGCTCGCTCGTGCTCACGCCACGACCGCCGTCGTGGTCGGGGACGGGGAGCGGCGGCCTGGTGCGGGACGTGCGTGCATCTGCTCACAGCCTACGCGCGGTCCCCCCGGACGGACGCGTCTGCCACCTGGGCCAATCCGGTTGCGCCAAACGTTCAACGATCAACTGTTGACAATCGACAGCGGCCTGTGGTTTGGTCTGTGGCGTGGATCACGGACAGCGCGTCATCGCCCCCCTGAAGGACCAGGTCGCCGAAGCAGGCAGCACCCGCAAGCCGCTCCTGCTGCCCGGGGTCTACGACGCCCTGAGCGCCCGTCTCGCGCAGGCCGCCGGCTTCGAGGCGATCTACGTCACCGGCGCCGGCCTGGCCAACTCCCGCCTCGGCGTCCCGGACATCGGCCTGACGAGCGTCGACCAGCTCGCCGACCACGTCGCCGCGATCAGCGACGTCGTCGACGTGCCGCTGGTCGTCGACGGCGACACCGGCTTCGGCAACGCGATCAACGTCCGCCACACGGTGCGCAAGCTCGAGCGCGCCGGCGCCTCGGCGATCCAGTTCGAGGACCAGATCTTCCCGAAGAAGTGCGGCCACTTCGCCGGCAAGGCGATCGTCCCGCTCGACGAGATGGCCGGCAAGCTGCAGTCCGCGCTCGACAGCCGCCGCTCCGACGACACGCTGATCATCGCCCGCACCGACGCCCGCGCCACGAACGGCCCGGAGGCCGCGGTCGAGCGCGCCAACCGCTTCGTCGAGATCGGCGCGGACATCATCTTCATCGAGGCGCCGACGTCGATCGAGGAGCTGCGGCTGTTCGCCGAGCAGGTCGACGCGCCGCTCGTCGCCAACATGGTCGAGGGCGGCTCGACGCCGATCGTCCCGCTCGACGAGCTCGGCGAGCTCGGCTACTCCGTCGTCCTCTACGCCAACGCCGCGCTGCGCTCGGCCCAGCGCGCCGTCACCCGCGCGTACGCCGAGCTGAAGAGCGAGGGCATCAGCACGGCCCTGCTCGACGACATGGCCACCTGGCAGGAACGTCAGGACGCCGTCGGCAAGCCGTTCTTCGACGAGCTCGAGCAGCGGTACGCCTCGTGAACGCCGCGAGCCCCTTCGACCTGCGCCTGGCCGGCGGCACCGTCGTCCTGCCGGGCGGCCCGCCGCAGCTCGCCGACGTTCTCGTCTCCGGCGGCACGATCGCCGGGATCGTCGCGCCCGGGACCCCGGCCGACGCCCGCGAGACGCTCGACGTCTCCGGCCGCCACGTGCTGCCCGGCGTCGTCGACGCCCACGTCCACCTCGGCGCGGACATCACCGTCCCGCGGACCCCGGAGGACGTCGCCCCGGAGACCGCCGCCGCCGCGGCCGGCGGCGTCACCTCGCTCGTCGCTTACCTCATGTCGGCGGACCCGTACGACGACGTCCTGCCGCCCGCCCGCACGGCGATGGAGGCGGACTCCCGGATCGACTTCGGCTTCCACTTCTGCATCGGCACGCGCGAGCAGCTCGACGCGATCCCGCACTACGTGCAGGACCTCGGCGTCTCGTCGTTCAAGTTCTTCATGAACTTCCGCACGGACGAGGGCCTGCGCCTGGGCCTGCCGGGCAACGACGACGGCTTCCTGCTCGAGCTCCTGCAGGCGGCCCGGGCGAACGGCGCGATCGTCAACCCGCACGCCGAGAACGCGGACCTCATCAAGCTCTACGCGCGCAACGGGGTCCTCGACGGCGAGGGCTCGCCGCTGGAGCTGTGGGACCGCAGCCGCCCGGACCACGTGGAGGCCGAGGCGCTCGAGCGGATCGGCTTCCTCTCGATGCTCGCGGGGGCCGACGTCCACGCCGTGCACGTCACGAACGCGATGTCGCTGCACGTCCTGCGCGACGTCCGGGCGCACCAGCCGCGGATCTCCATCGAGACCTGTCCGCACTACCTCACGCTCGACACGTCCTCCGACGTCGGCGTCGCGGGCAAGGTCAACCCGCCGCTGCGCCCCGCGTCGGACCGGGAAGCCCTGTGGGCCGCGATCGAGGCGGGCGAGGTCGACACGATCGGCTCGGACCACGTCCCGCGCCACGGGTCCTTCAAGGAGGGCGGGCTGGCCAAGGCGTCGCCCGGCTTCCCCGGCATGCAGCAGCTGCTGCCGCTCGTCCTGACCGAGGGCCACCTGCGCCGCGGCATCGCGCTCGAGCGCCTCGTCGACCTCGTGTCGACCCGGCCCGCGCAGACGTTCGGCCTGGGCGACCGCAAGGGCGCGATCCGCCCGGGCATGGACGCCGACCTCGTGGTCGTCGATCTCTCCGCGACGGACACGATCTCGGCGTCGACCGAGCTCGCGGGCGCCGGCTTCACGCCCTGGGAGGGCGTCGAGGTCGGCGCGCGCGTCGAGCGCACCATCGTCCGCGGCCGCACGGTCTTCGCCGACGGCGCACCCGTCGGCGAGGCCGCCGGGCAGTACCTGCCGCGCCACCGCAGCGGCGTCCCCACGACCACCGGAGACCGCGCATGAGCCCGAACAGCCCCTGGTCCGACGTCATCACCGAGGACGACGAGCGCCGCTACGAGGCCGCCGGCTTCGGCCGCCCCTCCGGCTTCGGCACGCGCCCCGCGCTGCTCATCATCGACGTCCAGCACCGGACGATGGGCAACAGCCCCAAGCCGTTCTTCGAGTCGCTCGAGGACTACACGACGTCCTGCGGCGACGTGGGCTGGGCCGCCGTCGAGCAGATCGCCAAGCTCGTCGCGGTCTTCCGCGAGACGGGCCGGCCGATCCTCTACCCGCACGTCGCGCCGAAGACGGCCGAGGACCGCGAGGGCGTCCTGGGGGCGAAGGTCCCGGGGATCATGGACGTGCCCGACCACGGGTACCGCTTCCCCGACGCCGTCGCCCCGCAGCCGGGCGACCTGCTGCTGCCGAAGAAGCACCCGTCGGCGTTCTTCGGCACGCCGCTGGCGAGCTACCTCATCGGCCTGGGCGCCGACACGGTCATCGCGACCGGGGCGACGACCTCGGGCTGCGTCCGCGGCACCGTCGTCGACGCCTTCTCCTACAACTTCACGTGCGTCGTCCCGCACGACGCGGTGTACGACCGCACCCCGACGGTCCACCAGGCCAACCTCTTCGACCTCGGCCAGAAGTACGCCGACGTCAAGAGCACCGACGAGGTCGTCGCGCAGGTCCGCGAGCTCGGGAGCGCCGCCTGATGGCCTACGCGACGAGCTGGGACGACCAGCCCGAGGTCGAGGGCCTGCCGAACAACTTCCGCGTGGCCGTCGCCGGTGCGCAGATGGGGATCAACCGCATCCGCTGGGTGCACCCGACGACGCTCCCCGAGCACGAGCACCCCGACCACGAGCAGGCCAACGTCGTGATCCAGGGCTCCGTGGAGCTGACGATCGGCGGCGAGACGATGGTCCTCTCGGCCGGCGACGTCGCGATCGTCCCGAAGGGCACGAAGCACTCCGGCCGCTCGATCGAGGGCGAGGCCGTGATCATCGAGATCTTCGCGCCGCTGCGGGTCGAGAACCTGATCGGCGCCCTGGGCGCCCCCTCCCTGCCCCCGGCCGCGGGCCCGGAGGCCTGAGCCGTGGCCCTGCGCCGCCTCACCGACCGCGTGCTCGTCGAGACGCAGCACCTCGGGTCCAACAACGGGATCGTCGAGGGCGGCGACGGCACGCTCGCGCTCGTCGACGCCCCGCACCGCCCGACGGACGCGATCGCGTGGGCCCGCACCGTGGCCGAGCACGGCGACGCGCGCTGGCTGATCAACACGGACCACCACCCGGACCACACGATCGGCAACCGCTGGGTCCCCGGCACGGTCGTCTCGCACCGCGTCACCCGCGAGCGCCTCGTCACGGGCGCGCCGTCCCACGAGTACCTGCGCGACCTCTTCGCCGTCATCGACGAGGCGGCCGTGCCGCTCGTGGACGACTACGAGGTGCGCCTGGCCGACGTCACGTTCGACGACCGGATGCAGCTGATCGTCGGTGACCGCCGGCTCGAGCTGCACCACGCGCCGGGCCACACGGTCAACACGATCCTGGTGCACGTCCCCGACGAGGGCGTCCTCTTCACGGGCGACGACGTGTGCAACCTGGGCCTGCCGGCGTTCCTGGACGCGAGCGTCGAGCGGTTCTTCGACGCGATCGACCGCGCCGAGGCGCTCGCGTTCGAGCACCTCGTGCCCGGCCACGGCGAGCCCGGCGGCCGGGAGCTCCTGGACCGCTACCGGCAGCTCGGCCGCGAGCTCGTCGGCCGCGTGGCCGACGCCCGCGAGCGCGGCGAGACCCGGCAGGAGTGCGCCGACCGGATCCGGTTCGAGGACCTGATCCACGCCGACACCGGCGGCGCCCCGGGCTACCCCGACGACCTGATCGAGCACTTCCAGCGCCGCTCGATCGAGCAGATCTTCGACGACCTCGAAGCGGCCCCCGCGCTGCGAGACCGCTGAAACCCCGCAACCCACACACAAGGAACCAGATGCGCACACTCACCACCCTCGGCGCCGTCGCCGTCATGGGCGTCTCCGTCCTCGCGGGCTGCGGCTCGTCCGACGACTCCGGCTCGTCCTCGAGCTCGGGCGGCGGCACGGCCGGCTCCGACGTCACGAAGGCGAACGTCGACTACGCCAAGGCGCAGATCGAGAAGTTCTCCGTCGTCCCGGAGTTCCAGTCCGACGCCAAGCCGATCGACGTCTCGAGCCTGAAGGGCCAGACGGTCTACTCCATCCCGATCACGACCTCGATCCCGTTCTACAAGGACGGCGAGGCCGCGATGTCCGCCGCGGCGAAGAAGGCCGGCGTCAAGTACGTCACCTACCCGTCGCAGGGCAAGGTCTCCGACTTCCAGCAGGGCTTCTCCGACGCGATCAACGCGAAGGCGAAGGTCATCATCCTGAACGGCCCGCTGCCCGACACGCTGCAGCCGCAGATCCGCCAGGCCAAGGCGGCCGGCATCGAGATCATCGCCGCGCACGAGGAGGACACGACCTCCCCGACCCCGCAGGGCGTCGACGCGGTCGCGGCCGGCGAGTTCTACAACGCCGCCCGCCTCATGGTCGACAAGGCGATCGCGGACCAGAACGGCAAGCCCGTCAAGGCGCTGGCCATCTCCTCCGACGAGACCCGCCCGTCCAAGGGCATGGTCGCCGCGATGAAGGACGAGCTGTCGAAGCGCTGCGGCTCCTCCTGCTCGCTGACCGTCACGAACGTGCCCGTCGCGGACTGGGCGACCAAGATCCAGCCGCAGGTCCAGTCCGAGCTCAACCGCTCCGACGAGATCAACACGATCCTGCCGATCTACGACTCGATGGCCCAGTACACGGACCCTGCGATCCGCCAGGCCGCCCGGGGCCGCGAGGTGAACGTCTACTCGTTCAACGGCACCCCCTCGATCAACGCCCTGATGCAGAAGGGCGGGTCCAACCTGAAGATGAACGTCGGCGAGAGCCCGACGCTCATCGGCCTCCTGACGATGGACCAGGCCTTCCGCCTGATGCTCGACGAGGAGCCGCTGGACAAGCCCGCCGCCCCGATCCGCGTGTTCACGCCGGAGAACGTCGACGAGGCCGGCACCCCGCCCGTCTCCGGCAAGGGCTTCGGCGACGTCGACGCCGGCTACGACACCCTCTGGGGCCTGAAGTGAGCGAGCCTCGCCAGGCGCAGACCGGCGACGCCCCGCGCGTCGCCGGTCCGGAGGTCCTCGAGATCTCCGGCCTCGTCAAGCGCTTCGCCGGCGTGCCGGCTCTCGGTGGCGTGGACCTGACGGTGCGCGCCGGCGAGGTCCACGGGCTGCTGGGCGCCAACGGCTGCGGCAAGTCCACCCTGATCAAGACCCTCGCCGGCGTGCACGACGCCGACGAGGGCCGGGTCGCCATCCACGGGCAGGACGTGCCGATGCCCTTCGGCGCCGACGGCCTGCGGACCCGCGGCCTGTCCTTCGTCCACCAGGACCTCGGGCTCTCCGACGCCGCCACGGTGCTCGAGCACTTCGCGCTCGACCACATCGGGGTCAGCGGCGGTGCGGTCCGGCGGATCCCGTGGGAGGCCGAGCGTCGTCGCGCGGCCGAGCTGCTCGCCCGGTTCGAGGTCGCCGTCGACCCCGACTCGCGCGTCGACCAGCTCACCCCGGTCCAGCGCGCGATGGTCGCGATCGTCCGCGCCGTCGCGTCGCAGGAGGTCCTCGCGCGGGACGGCGAGCGCCGCCCGCAGCTCCTCATCCTCGACGAGCCCACCGTCTTCCTCCCCAGCGCGGACGTCGGCATCCTCTTCCGCCTCGTCGACCGCCTGCGGGCCGACGGCGACGCGGTCATCCTCGTCTCGCACGACCTCGACGAGGTCCTCGAGATCTGCGACCGCGTCACCGTCCTGCGCGACGGGAAGAACGTCGGCACGCGCGACGTGCCCGGCCTCTCCCGCGACGAGCTCGTCGAGCTCATCCTCGGCGTCAAGATCGGCGCGGTCACCCGCCCCGAGGACGGCACGCAGCGCAGCCCCGAGGTCGTCCTGTCGACCCGCGGCCTGTCGGGCGAGCGCGTCCGCGGCCTGGACCTCGACCTGCACCCCGGCGAGGTCGTCGGCGTCACGGGCCTCGCCGGCTCGGGCATCGAGGAGCTCACCGACCTGCTCTACGGCGTGCGGTCGCCCACCGGCGGCACCGTCAGCGTGGGCGGCGAGGACGTCGCCCGTCCGACGCCGTCGCGCATGCTCGGCCACGACGTCGTCCTCCTGCCGGCCGACCGCAAGGCGCTGGGCAGCGCCCCGCGGCTGACCGTGCTGGAGAACATGTCGCTGCCGTTCCTCCGCGGCTCGTTCCGCGGCGGCCGGCTGCGCTGGGGCGCGCTGCGCCAGCAGGCGCAGGACACGTGCGTGCGCCTGCACGTCAAGCCCGCCGACCCGGCGGCGCTGTTCTCGAGCCTCTCGGGCGGCAACCAGCAGAAGGCCCTCCTGGGCAAGTGGCTGGACACGAAGCCCGACGTGATGCTGCTCGCCGAGCCGACCCAGGGCGTCGACGTCGGCGCCCGCCGGGAGATCTTCCGCCTCGTGCGCGAGGCGGTCGCCGGGGGCGCCGCCGTCCTCTGCGCCACGTCCGACTACGAGCAGCTCGTCCAGCTCGCGGACCGCGTCCTGATCTTCGCCGACGGCCGCGTCGTCGACGAGATCGCCGGGGACGCGATCACGAAGGACGCCCTCACCACCGCCATCTACGCAGGAGCCGCAGCATGACCACGACCACGACGCGGCCGGCGCCGGCGGCCGGGCCCTCGGGTCCCGCCGCGGCCGAGCCGCCCAAGCTCAAGTCCCGCAAGGAGCCCGAGCGCTTCGCCCTGCTGGGCGTGTGGGCCATCGTCATCATCATCTTCTCCCTCACGACGGACCGGTTCCTGACCGAGGGCAACATCTCGAGCATGCTCGGCTCGCAGACCGTTCTGCTGATCCTGGCGCTCGGTCTGCTGATCCCGCTGCGGGTCGGCGACTACGACCTGTCCGTCGCGGCGACGCTCGGCATCTCGGCGATGCTCGTGGCGATCCTGAACGTCAACGAGGGCTGGAACATCGTCCCGGCCTGCATCGTGGCGATCCTCGCCGGCGCGGTGATCGGCGCGGTCAACGGGGCGATCGTCGTGAAGTTCGACATCGACCCGTTCATCGTCACGCTCGGCATGTCGACCCTGCTCCAGGGCGTGCTGTTCTGGATCTCGGACTCGGCCACGATCTCGGGCATCGACGTCGGCCTCTCCGACGCCGTGCTGACCAACACGGTCCTCAGCATCCCGGTGAACTTCTGGTACGCCGTCGTCCTCTGCGCGGCCCTCTGGTACGTCTTCGACTACACCCCGGGCGGCCAGCGCCTGCTGTTCGTCGGCCAGAGCAAGGACATGGCGCGCCTGAACGGCATCGGCGTCGGCCGCGCCCGCTTCCTGGCGCTCGTCGCCTCGGGCACCATCGCCGCGCTCGCCGGCGTCGTCCTGGCCGGCACCACCGGATCGGCCGACCCGAACTCCAGCGCCTCGTTCCTGCTGCCCGCGTTCGCCGCGTGCTTCCTCGGCTCGACGACGCTGAAGATCGGCCGCTTCAACCCCTGGGGGACGTTCATCGCCCTCTACTTCATCGTCACCGGCACGACCGGCCTGCAGCTGCTCGGCGCGCAGAACTACGTCCAGCAGCTCTTCTACGGCGCGGCGCTGATCATCGCCGTGATCCTCTCGAAGATCCTCCGCCAGCGGAACGACCGCCGGCTGCAGAACGACGCCCGTCAGGCCGCGCTCGCGACCGCCGCGGCGGAGACCACCCAGAACACGAAGGACAACGCATGAAGACCCGCGGAGCCATCATCAAGGCCGTCGGCCAGGACTGGGAGGTCGTCGACCTCGAGCTCGGCGAGCCGAACGACACCGAGGTCCTCATCGAGGTCCACGCCTCGGGCCTCTGCCACTCGGACGCCCACCTCACGGACGGCGACCTCCAGGTCGAGCTGCCGTTCGTCGGCGGCCACGAGGGCGCCGGCATCGTCAAGAAGGTCGGGTCGAAGGTGACCCGCGTCCAGGTCGGCGACCACGTCTGCACGTCGTTCATCCCCGTCTGCGGCGTGTGCAAGTGGTGCACGACCGGGCGCTCCAACCTGTGCAAGAACGGCTACCTGATGGAGCAGGGCAAGTCGATGGACGGCACCTACCGCTTCTCCATGGGCGGCGAGGGCCTCGGCGCGCTCTGCCGCCTGGGCACGTTCTCCGACCACATCGTCTGCTCGGAGCAGCAGGCGATCAAGATCGACGACGACATCCCGCTCGACGTCGCCTGCCTCGTCTCCTGCGGCGTCGCCACCGGCTTCGGCGCGGCGACGAACGTGGCCGAGGTCAAGCCCGGCGACGTCGTCCTGATCGTCGGCA
>WLOB01000127.1 GCA_009699505.1 Actinomycetota bacterium
GGGGGACGGACGCGCGTCAGGCCCCTGGCGTGCGCCGCGGGCCAGCTCGCCCAGCCCTCGCGGCCCAGGATCGTGACGGCGGTGAAGTCCTCGGCGCCGCGGCGGTCGTCGCGCATCAGGACGACGAGGAGCCAGCCGCCGATCTGCACGAACAGGTCGGCCTCGTTGCGGGAGTCCGCCCAGCGCGGGCGGTCGGGGACGACGCTGCCGTCGCGGGCGACGAGGCGCCGGAGCTGCGCCTCGAGCTCCGGGCGTGGGCGCTCGGGCACCCCGGCGCGCTCGCAGAACCGCTCGAGCGCGTGGTCCGACCAGCCGATTCGCAGGCGCTGCGTCGGCAGGTCGGCGACGCGGGGGCTCAGACGGCCTCGTCCTCGGGCGCGCGGTGGGCGGCGTGGCGGTCGGCGCGGTCCTGCTCGTCGGCCGCATGCTCCTTCAGCGCGCGGTTCGACGCCTCGCGCATCTCGAAGACGTCCGTCGCGAACGACCCGAGCTCACGGGCCACGTCGCGCACGGCACCGGTGACGATCGTGGCGATCCGGCCGACGTGGGTCGCGCCGGACTCCACGGCCTCCTGGACCATGTCCTTGCGGGTCTCGAGCGGTCCGGGCATGGCCCCAGCGTAGTCGGTCACGGGCTTCCCGGGGTGTGGCGGACGGCACGCCGACCGGGGGCGGGAACGCGGGCGTCCGCGGGACCTGCGACCGGCCGGCGCGGCGCGTGGCGGTGGGTCTGACGCGCGGATCGACCGATGCGGAGCGGTGTCGCCCGACGACACGGATCCGCATCGGTCACCTGAGGGCGACGGCCGATGCGGGAACGTGCCGCCCCACGACACGGATCCGCATCGGTCACCGTCAGAGCGCCGGCCGGGCGCGCCGTGGCGGCCGACGGCGTGCGCCTCCCCGGGGCCGGGGCGCGAGTCCCCGCGTCTACCGCACGGTCCGCCGGGTGGCGGCCACGTCGACGGGCGCGCACCTCGTGAAGACGAAGCTCGAGGAGCGGCCGCCGAGGGGCCGCTACCGCGTCCGCGTCTACGCGACCGACGCCGCGGGAAACCAGGCCAAGCCCATCTACCGCACGCTCTCGCTCCGCTGAGCGAGCGCGGGGCCGGTCCGCGCCGCAGGGTGACGATCGCCCCCGAGCTGCCTCGCAGGGGTGAGGAACGCCCCCGCGCCGCGCCGCCCCGCGGCCCCGCCCCGCCCCGCCCCGCCCCACGGCGCGGGGCGGTCCGTCGGCCCTCAGGCCGTGACGGTGCGGCGCAGGCCGCCGACGACGCCGGTCACGGCCCCGACGGCACCCCTGGCGCCCGACGACGCGACGCCGGCGGCACCCTTCGCACCGACGGTCGCGGTGCGCGCGGCGCCGGCGGCCGCCTTGACGACCCGGTTGCCGCGGGGCGCGTCGAGGTAGGCCTGCAGCTCCGCGTCGGTCGGCACCGAGAGGCGCGCGATCTTGCGGAAGACCGTGAACAGCTGGTACGGCAGCGGGCCGGCGTGGTAGTCGAGGCCGTAGCGCTCGCACGCCTCCTTGACGTCCACGGAGATCTCGGCGTAGCGGTGGGCCGGGACGTCGGGGAACAGGTGGTGCTCGATCTGGAAGCTCAGGTTGCCCGACATGATGTGGAAGAGCTTGCCGCCGGTGAGGTTGGCCGAGCCCAGGAGCTGGCGGACGTACCAGCCGCCGCGGGTCTCCTCGGCCGTCTCCTCCTCCGTGAACTCCTCGACGCCGTCGGGGAAGTGGCCGCAGAAGATGATGGAGAACGTCCACAGGTTGCGGATGATGTTCGCCGTCACGTTGGCGCTCAGCGTGGCCGGCGCGCCCGGGCCCGCCAGGAGCGGGAACAGGACGTAGTCCTTGGCGGCCTGGCCCTTGACCTTGTCCCAGATCGCCCGGAGCATCGGCAGGCGCTCCTTGAGGCTCCAGTCGCCCGCGCGGATGCCCTCCGTCTCGAGGTCGTGGACCGCGACGCCGTACTCGAACAGGAGCGCCAGGGCGGAGACGTAGCCCAGGTTGCCGAGGTAGTAGGGCTCCCACGGCTGGTCCTCGCTCATGCGCAGGATGCCGTAGCCGATGTCCCGGTCCTTGCCCACGATGTTCGTGTGGGTGTGGTGCATGTAGTTGTGGCTGTGGCGCCACTGGTCCGCAGGGCAGGCGGTGTCCCACTCGAAGGTGCGGCCGTTGAGCTCCTCGTCCTGCATCCAGTCGTACTGACCGTGCATGACGTTGTGGCCGATCTCCATGTTGTCGAGGATCTTCGACGCGGAGAGGGCGGCGACGCCGGCGACCCAGAACGGCGGGACCCACGCGAACTCCAGGAGCGCGCGGCCACCGATCTCGAGGCGGCGCTGCGCCTTGATGATCGAGCGGATGTAGGTCGCGTCGCGCTCGCCGCGGTCGTCCATGTGCTTCTTGCGGATGGCCTCCATCTCGCGGCCGAACGCGTCGAGCATGTCCTGGCTCATGTGCGGGACGGCGTGCAGGGGCCCCGGGGTCCTCGAGGTGTCCGAGCCCGGCTCCGCGACGGCCACGTCGGTCGACGCCGTGGCGCGGGAGTGGCCGGCGGGGCGCGACTCGCGGTCCGGCGCCTTGGGCGACAGCGGGCGGTCCGACTTCGGGACGGCCTTGAAGTCGTCGTCGTCGAAGGCGGTGGCGGGGGGCGTGGCGGTCGGGGTGCTCATGGTGGCTCCTCGTGGTCGTACGGCGGGGAAGGGGGGTGGCGGTCCGGGGGACCGCCGAAGGCGGGGTGCGGTCGCGCGGAGCGCGGGGTCGCGGGGCTACAGGTCGATCGAGACGTCGCCGACGGGCGCGGAGACGCAGATGCGGATCTCCTCGCCGGGGACGCCGCCGATCTCGCCGCTGAGGGTGTCGCGGACGACGCCCGAGTTCAGCGTGCACTTGCAGGTCAGGCAGATGCCCATCCGGCAGCCGCTCCTCGGCGACAGGCCCGCGGCCTCGGCCTGCTCGAGCAGCGTGGAGCCGTCGGCGGCGGTCGTGACGTCGCTGCCGGCGAAGGTCACGTCGCCGAGCTGGTCGGGGTCGAGGTCGGGCAGGACCGGCGGGGCGAAGTGCTCGAACCGCAGCGGGGTCTCGAGCTCCTGCTCGGCCCACAGGTTCCGGACGGCCTCGACGAGCGCGCCGGGGCCGCAGACGAACGCGGCCGCGTCCTCGTCGACCGGGAGCGCCCGGCGCAGGTGCTCGGGGCCGAAGCGCCCGGTCAGCTCGGAGCGGGGGTCGCCCGAGGTCGCGTCCTGCCGCGTGTAGACGGGCAGCAGCGCGACGTTGGGGTGCTCCGCGGCGATCCGCTCGAGCTCCTCGGCGTAGAGGAGGTCCTGCGGCGAGCGCGCGTAGTGCAGGAACGTGATCTCGCCGCGGTGGCCCTCGTCCGTGAGCGTGCGCAGCATGGACAGGACCGGCGTGATGCCGCTGCCGCCGCTGATCAGGACGACGCGCCGGGGGCGCGGGTCGGGCAGGACGAAGTCCTCGCCCTGCGGCACGGACAGGCCGACGAACATGCCGACCCGGGCGTGCTCCTTCAGGTACCGCGACACGACGCCCTCGGGGTGCCGGCGGATCGTCAGCTCGATCGTCCGGGTCCGCGGGTGGGCGGACGCCGACGGCGAGTAGGAGCGACGGTGGCGGACGCCGTCGACGTCCACGGAGATCTCGACGTGCTGGCCCGCCTGAAACCCCGGCCACGTGCCCGTCGGGCGCAGCGTGATCGTCAGGCTGTCGTCGTTCTGGTGCTCGACGGCGACGATCTCGCCGCGGATGCGACGGACGGCCCAGTCGGGGCGCAGCAGCTCGAGGTAGTGGTCGACGTCGTGCGGGCCGGCGAGGACGTCGGCGACCTTCGTGCCGAGCAGGCGCTGCGCCAGGCCGCCGGTGCGCGACGGCGAGGTGGTCGGGGGCGTGGTGGTGGAGGTCATGGAACCGGTCGAGTCGTGGGTCCGGGCGTCCCGGGCCGCCGTGGAGGGCGGGCCGGGCGGCGTGCATCCGTCGCTTCGGTTTCGGTGCACAGGCGTTCGGTGAACACCTGTGCACGACAATAACCCGGTGATCGGGTGGGTCAAGCGATCCGTAGGCTGTAGAGGTGACATCGGGCACAGCACGCGCGTGCGCGTCCGATCGAGTGCTGTCATGCCCTCCGTGAGCCATCCACAGACCACGACCGGGCGCCCCGCGTGAGCGGCCGCGCCGGGGCGGACCCGAGCGGCGAGCGCGCCCTGCGCCTCGTGACGGCCCCGCCCGAGGCGACGGGGCCGGGCGACCGCCAGGTCGTGACGTCGTCCCCGGCCGTGCTGCCGCCGGTCGACGACGACGCGCCGATGACGCGCCAGGAGCGCAAGGCGCGCACCCGGGCCGCGCTCCTCGAGGCCGCGCTGGACCAGCTCGAGAGCCGCAGCTTCGGGGCGATCAGCCTGCGCGAGGTCTCCCGCGAGGCCGGCATCACCCCGACGGCCTTCTACCGGCACTTCGAGTCGATGGAGGAGCTCGGCCTCGTCCTCGTCGACGAGTCCTTCGCGTCCCTGCGCGAGATGATCCGCGCCGCGCGGGCCGAGGTCCAGGCCCCGGGCGACGACATCCGCGCCTCCGCCGCGACCCTCATCCGGCACGTCGGCACCCACACCTCGCACTACCGGTTCATCTCGCGCGAGCGCTCCGGCGGCATCGCCAGCCTGCGCTCGGCCATCGCGCAGGAGATCGAGTCGTTCTCGAGCGAGCTGGCCGGCGACCTGCGGAAGTACCCCGTCATCGGCGAGCTCGACCGCCCGGCGCTCGAGATGGTCGCGTCGCTCATCGTCACGGTGATGGTGGCCACCGCCGAGCGCCTGCTCGACGCCCCGCCGGACGCCGAGGCGCAGATCCGGCGCCGCACGGAGGACCAGATGCGCGTCATCGTCCTCGGCGCGCTGCAGTGGCACCACTCCTGAGCGGCGTCGCGTGCGTCGATCGCGGCGCGCCCCGGGTCCGTGGCACGATGGGCGGGCAAGGCACCCGAAGAACCGAGAGGCACCCATGGCCGTCGTGAAGATCAACGCGATCGAGGTCGACCCCGAGCGTGGACCCGAGCTGGAGCAGCGCTTCGCCGCGCGCGCGTCGGAGGTCGAGAAGATGCCCGGGTTCCTCGGCTTCGAGCTCCTCCGCCCGACGGAGGGGGAGACCCGGTACTTCGTCTACACCCGCTGGGCGAGCGAGGAGGACTTCCAGAGCTGGGTCAAGAGCTCCGCGTTCACGCGCGGCCACGCACAGGCGTCCGCGGACCGCGGTGCCGAGAAGCCGGTCGCCCACGGGTCCAGCGTGCTCGGGTTCGACGTCGTCCTGTCCGTCGAGGCGGCGCACGCGGCCGAGAGCACCGCACCCGGCGCCTGATCCCGGGCCCTCGACGGCCGGTCGAGGGATACCGACGGGAACCTCACCCTCGACCTGAGCCTGGTCGAGGGTGCTCCGGCGGCTCCGGGGCCGCCCTCAGCTCCCGAGGACGGGGTACGCGCCCCGGCTGAAGACCATCGGGTGGTCGTCCGAGGTCACGACGTCGAGGTCGACGACCCGGCCGACGACGAGGAAGTGGTCGCCGAGCTCGATCTCGCGGTCCAGCTCGCAGTCGATCCACGCCACGATGCCGTGGCGCAGGATCGGCGCGCCCGAGTGCGGCGCCGCGGCGACCTCGACGCCCTCGAACGTGTCGCCGCCCGTCCGCGAGAACCGGCGGGCGACGTCGTCCTGCCCCTGCGCCAGGACGTTCACGACGAAGCGGCCGGCCTCGCGGATCGGGGGCCAGCTCGTCGAGGTGTGCGTCGGATAGAAGCCCACGAGCTGGGGGTTCAGCGAGATCGACGTGAACGAGCCGATGACCATCCCGGCCTTCGTGCCGTCGTCCCCGACGCCCGTCACGACGACCACGCGCGTGGGCACGTGCGACAGGACGTGCCGGAACGTCTCCGGGGCGCCGTGCGGCGGGACGTCGGGGGCGGGGGAGGGAGGCATGCGGAGCTCGGGGGAGGCGTTCGGGGCGCCGGACGGGCGCCCGGGGGCTCGTCCCGAGTCTACGAACCCGGCCCCGCGGGCCCCGTCGCACCGGTCCGGAGCGCCCTGACGGCGTGTGGCACCGATTCTCATAAAGGCGTCGGCGGGCGCGCCGCGGTGGTCCCGAGGGCGTCGTCGGGGGCCGCCACGCGACCGGCGCACCGGTCGACCCCCGCGGGCGGATCGTCAACGCCCGCCTGATGTGTACGCGTGCTCGCACAACGCGGTCTCTGTGGCGTCGGCGGGAACGGCCCCGATCGGCGAACGGCAGTACCCGGGAGGAGGAGAAAGGCCTGCGTCGGACGGATGACCTACGGGGGTGGACGGCCCCACGTGCAGGGCGTAGGTTGCTGCGGTTTCCAAGGGCAGGTCCCGGAGAGAGAGAGCGCCCGTGCGTTTGAACACCAAGATCAAGACCGTCAAGCCATCAACACGACGGCTCCGCAGCGCCGCCGTCGTCGCCGCCCTCGGCATCGCGGTCCCCCTCGCGGGGGCCACCGCCGCCCAGGCCTACGAGATCACCGACTTCTCGGCGAACATCGTCAAGCAGGACGGCGTCACGCTCGAGGATCAGGCCGGCGGCCACCCCTACCAGGGGATCATCAAGTTCGACACGAAGAAGACGGCCGTCGCGCCGACCGCGCCGACGCCCCCGGCGAACCAGCCCGGCTTCCTCGGCGGCAACAACGAGGGCCAGACGAAGACGATCCGGGTCGACACGCCCCCGGGCCTCGTCCCCAACCCGCAGTCGACGCCCAAGTGCACCGACGCGCAGATCCACGCCACGCCCGTCGCGTGCCCGCCGTCGAGCCAGATCGGCCAGGTCGAGCTGCGCCTGAGCAAGATCGTCAGCGACGGCAGCCCGGCGCCCTCGGCGAGCAACCCGTTCAACCTGACGGCCGGCTCCCGCGCGGACCTCGTCCTCACGGTCCCGCTCTACAACATCGTTCCGGAGGAGGGGCAGCTCGCCCGCTTCTCCTTCAACCCGAAGCAGCCGGGTGGCGCGGCGACCGGTGAGGTCGTCGACATCATCGGCGACATGCGGCCGACGGACAACGGCCTCTTCTTCACGATCAACAACGTGGCCCGTCCGACGCCCCCGCCCGGGGATCCGACGACGCCGACCCTGACGGGCTCGACCCTCACGTTCTGGGGCACCCCCGGCTCGACGGACCACGACGCGCAGCGCGGCCGCTCCGCGCTCGTCGGCCGCAGCCTCGGTGGCGGCGTCCAGCCCCTCGGCGATCGTCCGCTCGCTCCCGGCACCCCGGGCGGCCAGAGCTCGACGACCGGCAACACGGCGTTCCTCAACAACCCGACGTCCTGCGCCGGCCCGCAGACCGCGAGCCTGACGCTCGACTCCTACCAGGGCGACCGCCGGACCCGCGACTACCTCGTCGCGAAGAACACGAACGGCGTCCTGACCGGCCTCGAGAACTGCGGCGCCGTGCCGTTCAGCTCGACCACGTCGTTCGGCACCTCGTCGCTCCAGCGCGACGCGCCGACCCCGCTGGCCGTCCAGCTCGACGTCCCGCAGACGACCGACTCCGGCACGCTGACCACCGCGCACGTCAAGCGCGTGGCCGTCCAGCTGCCCCCCGGCATGACCATCAGCCCGTCGGCCGCCAACGGCCTCGAGGCCTGCCAGGACGCCCAGTTCAACAAGGGCAACCTGAACCCGATCAGCTGCCCGGCGTCCTCGCGCATCGGCGCGGTGAAGATCACCACCCCGGTGCTCGACTCCCCGCTGAACGGCTCGGTCTACGTCGGCGAGCCCCTCCCGGGCAACCGCTACCGCCTGTTCGTCAACGCGGACGGCCACGGCATCAGCGTGCGCCTGAAGGGCACCGTCACCCCCGACCCGAACACGGGCCAGGTCTCGGCGGTCTTCGACGACAACCCGCAGCTGCCGTTCTCGCAGTTCCGCCTCGACTTCGACGGCGGCTCCAAGGCGATCATCGCCAGCCCGCAGGCCTGTGGCACCGCCACCGGCTCGGGCACGCTGTCGCCGTGGTCCGGCACCGCCGCCTCGACGACGACGTCGTCGGTCACGGTGGAGAACTGCTCCGGCAACCCGTTCGCGCCGGTCTTCCAGACGGCGCTGAGCAACGGCACCTCCGGCAAGTACGCGCCGTTCTCGGCCGCGTTCATCCGGAACGACGGGGACCAGTTCCTGTCGGGCCTGAAGGCCACCCTGCCCCAGGGCATGACGGCCAAGATCAAGGGCGTCACGCAGTGCTCCGACGCCCAGATCGCCGCTGAGGCGTGCCCGGCGTCGTCGCGCATCGCCACCGTCAAGGTGCAGGCCGGCCCGGGTGCCGCGCCGTACGCCCTGACCGGCGCCGCGTACCTCACCGGCAGCTACAAGGGCGGCGCCTTCGGCTCCGTCGCGATCGTCCGTGCCGTCGCCGGCCCGTACGACCTCGGCAACGTCGTCGTCCGCCAGGCCCTGCGCATCGATCCGGACACCGCCCAGGTGACGGTGGACTCGGATCCGCTGCCGCAGATCAAGGAGGGCATCGTCCTCCGCCTCCGCAACCTGACGCTCGACGTCGACCGGCCGAACTTCCTGCGCAACCCGACCTCGTGCGGGACGCAGAAGGTCAGCTCGACGGTCGTCGGCTCCGCCGGCGCGAGCGCCAACCGCGACTCGTCCGTGACGTTCGGCAACTGCAAGGCGCTGCCGTTCCGGCCGAAGATCAGCCTGAAGTTCGGCAACAAGACGCAGATGAAGAAGGACCGTCATCCGCAGGTCGTCGCGAAGGTGACGCAGTTCGAGTCCGAGGCCGGCATCAAGTCGGCGCAGGTCGCGCTGCCGAAGCAGGTCGCGCTGCAGGCCTCGAACGCCCAGGCGCTCTGCGAGAAGGCCGACGCCGCGAAGGACGCCTGCCCGAAGAAGTCGATCATCGGCTCCGCCAAGGCCACCACGACGATCCTCAACCGTCAGCTGACGGCGCCGATCTACTTCGTGAAGGGCACCCGGACGACCGCTGCGGGCAAGGAGGTCGCGACCCTGCCGACCCTCTACATCCCGCTCGACGGCGAGGCGCGCGTCAACCTGCGCGCCCAGACGTCGGTCAGCCGCGACCGCCTGGTGACGACGTTCCCGTCGATCCCCGATCAGCCGATCACGAGCTTCGAGATCAAGATCGACGGCGGCAAGAACGGGATCATCGCCGCGACGACGAACCTGTGCACCGCCAAGGCGAAGGCCAGCTCGCGCTTCGTCTCCTGGAGCGGCAAGAAGGCCCCGACGCGCAAGACGAAGATCGCGACGTCCTGCTCGAAGGCCAAGAAGAAGTAGCCCCCTGAGGTCGCGTCGCTCCGGCGGCGCGACCGGGTGGCACCGCCCCGGCTCCGGCCGGGGCGCGCAGGATCGACGGGCCCCTCCGGGGGCCCGTCGTCGTTGCCGGGACGGACCGGCGGGACGGCGGCCGTCGCCCGGCGGCGCGCGCCCTCGCGGCCCTCGTGCCCGGCGGCCCCGTGCCCGGCGGCCCGCGCCCCGGCGGCCCCGTGCCCGGGCGGCGCGTGGCCGGTGGTGCCGCGCCGGGTACCGTCGGGGCATCGTGCGTCCCGCCCTGCCCGCCGTCCTCGACCGGACCCACGAGCGCCTCTTCGTCGCGGGGTACGCGTGGGTCCAGACGCGGTCCGAGGCGGCCGGCATGCGGTCCGTGCGGCGCTCCCTCGTCGCGGAGGCGGCCGGCCGGGTCCTCGAGGTCGGTGCCGGGACCGGGCTGAACCTCGACCACTATGGCGCGGCGGTCGACGAGCTCGTCCTCGTGGAGCCCGCGGCCGCCATGCGCGACGCCCTGCGCGCCTCGCGGACCGGCGGCCCCGCCGTGCGGGTCCTGGACGGCACGGGGGAGGCCCTGCCCGCCGACGACGCCTCCGTCGACACCGTGGTCGGCACGTTCGTCCTCTGCAGCGTCGCGGACCCCGGCGCCGTGCTGTCGGAGGTGGCCCGGGTGCTCCGACCGGGCGGCACGTACCTCGGCCTGGAGCACGTGCGGGCGGCCGACCGTCGCGTCGCACGCGCCCAGCGGCTCGTGGCGCCGGGCTGGCGGGTGCTCGCCCGCGGCTGCCGCTGCGACCAGGACGCCGTCGCGCTCGTGCGCTCCTCGCCGCTGACCCTCGAGTCGACGTCGAGCTTCCGCGGCCCGCGGCAGCCGTGGCCCGTGCGCCCCGGGGTGCGGCTCGTGGCCCGGCGGCCGTGACCCGTCCGTCCCGGTGCCCGGCCCTCCGGCCGGCGCCGACGGGCGGCGGCCGGAC
>WLOB01000128.1 GCA_009699505.1 Actinomycetota bacterium
GAGGCCGGCGGCGCGCACCGCTTCTGCATGGTCACGCAGGGCCAGGGCCTGTCGCCGAAGGACTTCGGGAAGCTGCTCGAGGGTGCCCGCCTGGTCACGGAGCACACGAACCTCAAGCGCTGCGCCTCGGTCGGTCACATCAACGCCAAGCGCGCGAAGCAGCTCAAGGAGGCGGGGATCAACCGCGTCCACCACAACGTCGAGACCGCGCGCTCCTACTACCCCGAGGTCTCCACGCTCGTCCGCTACGAGGGCCGCGTCCGCACGATCGACGCCGTCCGCGAGGCCGGACTCGAGACCTGCGTCGGCGGCATCCTGAACCTCGGCGAGTCCGAGGAGCAGCGCGTCGAGATGGCGTTCGAGCTGGCCGAGATCGACCCCACGTCCGTGCCGATCAACCTGCTGAACCCGCGCCCGGGCACGAAGTTCGGCGACCGCGAGCACATGGACCCGTGGGACGCGATCAAGTGGGTCGCGATCTTCCGGCTCATCCTCCCCCGCGCCCTCCTGCGCCTCTGCGGCGGACGCTCGGAGAACCTGCGCGAGTGGCAGCACCTCGCCGTGAAGGCCGGCCTGAACGGCGTGATGATGGGCAACTTCCTCACCACGCTGAACACGGACCCGCCGAAGGACCGCGCGATGTTCGGCGAGCTCGGCCTGAACATCGCCCGCCAGGACGACAACGGCGCGCACCCGCGGCCCGACAACCGCTCCGGGTTCCTCACCGGGGAGACGCCCGACGTCGTGGAGTCCTACCTCGACACGCCCGAGGCCGCCGCGGACGCCGGCATCACGATCCGCAAGTGGGACCCGTCGACGCAGCTGCGGTACGTCGCGAAGTCCAAGAAGATCCCCGTCCGCCCCGACGGCGCTCCGAACCGCTGGCCCGAGGGCGAGGCGACCCCGACGCCGTCCGCCCCCGGACTCGCCGTCTGAGGTCCGCCCCCGCGTCGCACCCGCTCCCCGCGCCGGGGCCGCGGGTGGGACGATCCGGACCGATGCCCGTCGAGGACCAGCCCGCCCCGGCGGTCGACCCCGCCCACCGGCCGGCCGACGGCGACCCGCTCCTGCGCGCCCGTCTCGACGGGCTGCGCGAGCAGGGGCTGCTGCGCTCCCTGCGCACGATCGACGGGCCGGTGGGTCCGCGCGTGCGGGTCGACGGCCGCGAGCTCCTGCACCTCTGCGGCAACGACTACCTCGGTCTGGCCGGCCACCCCGCGGTGCGCGAGGGGGCGGCCGCGGCGGCGCTCGCCCACGGCGGCGGCGCCGGGTCCTCGCGCCTCGTCGCGGGCACGCTGACGATCCACCGCGAGCTCGAGGAGCGGCTCGCCGAGCTCAAGGGCACGGGCGCGGCGATCCTCTTCGGCGCCGGCTTCCTCGCGAACCTCGGCGTCGTCGGTGCGCTGGCGGAGAAGGACGGCGTCGTCCTCTCGGACGCGCTGAACCACGCGTCGATCGTCGACGGGGTGCGGCTCTCGGGGGCGGAGCGCGTCGTCTACCGGCACGGCGACCCCGAGCACGTCGACCGGGAGCTGCGGGCCCGCCCGGGGCGCCCGGCGCTCGTGGTCACCGACGGCGTCTTCTCCATGGACGGCGACGTCGCCCCGCTCGCCGAGCTCGTCGCGGTCTGCCGACGCCACGGCGCGCGCCTCGTCGTCGACGAGGCCCACGCGACGGGCTGCCTCGGCCCGCGCGGCGCCGGCTCCGTCGCCGCGGCCGGCCTGGAGGGCGAGGTCGACGCGGTCGTCGGCACGCTCGGCAAGGCGCTGGGCTCGTCCGGCGCGTACGTCGCCGCGCACCCCGACGTCGTCGAGTGGCTCGTCAACCGGGCGCGGCCGCTGATCTTCTCGACCGCCCCCGCGCCAGCCACGAGCGGCGCCGCGCTCGCCGCGCTCGACGTCCTGGCCGCGGAGCCCGGGCGGACCGCCCGCCTGCGCGCCCGCGCCGCGCTGGCCCGCGACACGCTGCGCGGCGCCGGGGTCGACCTGGCGGTGCCCGGGATCGATCCCGCGGCCGTCGACCCCGGCTCGCCGATCGTCCCCGTGGTCGTCGGCGGGGCGGAGGAGACGATGGCCGCCACCGCCGAGCTGCTCGAGGCCGGGATCCTGCTGCAGGGCATCCGGCCCCCGACGGTCGCGCCCGGCACCTGCCGCCTGCGGCTGACGGTGCAGGCCGACCACGACGAGGACGAGCTGCGGGCCGCGTGCCTGCGGGTCGCCGCCGCCGTCCGCGGGCGGGTGGCCCGGTGAGCGACGCGGCCGCGGGGCCCGCCGTGCCGCCCCTGCGGGGCGCGTTCGTGATCGCGACGGACACCGACGTCGGCAAGACGGTGCTGGCCGCCGCGATCTGCGCCCGGCTGCGCGCGGACGGCGAGCCCGTCGTCGCCCACAAGCCGGCCGTCACCGGGCTGGACGACCCCGCCCCCGAGGGCGGGCGCGACCACGAGCTGCTCGCCGCCTGCACGGGCCAGGCGCCGGAGGACGTGTGCCCGCGCACGTTCGGGCCCGCGGTCTCGCCGCACCTGGCCGCGGAGCTCGCCGCGGAGCGCCTCGTGCCCGCCGACCTCGTGGCGTCCGCCGCGCGGGCCGGCGTGGGCCGCACCCTCGTCGTCGAGGGCATCGGCGGGCTGCTCGTGCCGTTCGACCGGGCGGGCTACGACGTGCGGGCGCTCTGCTGCGACCTGGGGCTGCCGGTCGTGATCGCCGCCCGCCCCGGGCTCGGGACGATCAACCACGTGCGGCTGACGGTGGACGTCGCGCGCGCCGCCGGCCTCGACGTCCGGGCGATCGTGCTGACGCCGTGGACGGCGGGCGACGCCCTGGCCGACGACAACCGCCGCACCGTCGCGGCGCTGACGGACGTCCCGACTCACGTGCTGCCGCTCGCCGAGCTGACCCCGGAGGGTCTCGCCCTCGCGGCGGCCGAGCTCCCCGTGGCCTCGTGGATCGGGGAGGCGGCCGCGCCGGTGCGGCCGGCGCCCGCCCCGCCGGCCGACGCCTGATCCCGCCCGCCGGCCTCGTCCCCCGCCGCGGAGCGGGCGCGCGGCCCGCGGGCCGCCTGAGGAAACCGTGAGAGGGGGTCGCGGGCGCACCGCCCGGCCCCGTACGGTCCGTCCCGGCCCACCGCGACGGCGTCGTCCGTCACCGCCGTGCCGCGTGCACGCGCCGGTCGTGGGCCGCACGTCCCCCACGGAGGTCCCCAGTGCCCACGCCCGCAGCTCCCCCGATCGCGTCCCCCGCCCGTCGCCGCCGCTCCCGGCTCGTCGCCGTCGCCCTGGCCGGCGTCGCGGTCGCCGGCGGCACCGCCGCGGTCCTGCCGACCGCCGCGTCCGCCGCGGACCCGCGCGACCTGCAGCGCTACTACGGCATCTTCGACCGCGGCCCCGCGCTCATCCCGGGCCGCGACACGCCGTGGACGCCGCAGGGCCTCGCGTACTGGCCCGAGCAGAACGCCATGGTCATCTCGTACTACGACAGCACCGGCGCGCAGAAGAGCCGTCTGGCGATCGTCGACCGGACGACCGGGGCCCGGCGCAAGCTCCTCGTGATGCCCACGAAGGGCCACGTCGGCGGGCTCGCGATCACGGGCTCCTACCTCTGGGTCGCCAACAACGGCCGGCTCGTGCGCTTCTCGAAGGCGCAGCTCACGAGGAAGGCCGAGCTGAAGACCCTGAAGTCCAACGGGTCCTACCCGGCCCAGGCGTCGTCGTACCTGACGGCGACGGCCGACGCCCTGTGGGTCGGCCGGTTCTCCAAGGCCGCGACCGGGACCAGCAGCGTCTACCGCTACCCCCTCGACGCGGCGCAGCGGCCGAGCTCGTCGCCGTCGTCGACCGTCTCCACGCCCACGCGCGTGCAGGGCATGGCGTTCGGCGGCGGCAAGGTCGTGTGGAGCCGCTCCTACGGCCGCGACTCGCGCAGCCGCATCGACGTCGCGCCGACGAGCAACCCGACGCAGCCCTCGCGGATCATCATCGCCCCAAACATGTCGGAGGGCATCGTCAACGACGGGAGCCGGTTCCACGTCGTCTACGAGTCCGCGTCGAGCACGTACGCCGACGCGAGCTACCGCGTCAAGACGATCCACAGCGCGCCCGTCGCCACGCTGCTCGGGCCGTAGGACGGGGCCGGGCCACCGTCGGTCCGGGAGGCGGCGGGAGGGTGGTCCCGGTCTCGGCGCCCACGGCGGAGGACCCGGGACCAGGGGCCGTCGGGGCGCGTCGACCGGCGAGGGTGGTCTCGCTCTCGACGCCCACGGCGAAGGACCCGGGACCAGGGGCCGGCCGCCTACGCCGCCGCGCCCGCGACGACGGCCGCCGCGATCGCCGCCACGTCGTCCGCGTCGCACGCGTAGGGCGGCATCGCGTAGACGAGGTCCCGGAACGGCCGCAGCCACACGCCGCGCTCCAGGGCCGCGGCGGTGACGCGGGCGACGTCGACGGGCCGGTCGAGCTGGACGACGCCGATCGCGCCGAGCACCCGGACGTCCCGCACCCCGGGCAGCTCGCGGGCCGGCGCCAGGCCGCGGCGCAGGCCGTCCTCGATCCGCGCGACGTCCGTCGCCCAGTCCCGGGCGAGCAGCAGGTCGAGGCTCGCGCACGCGATCGACGCGGCGAGCGGGTTGCCCATGAACGTCGGGCCGTGCATCAGGACGCCGGCCTCGCCGCGCCCGATCTCCTCCGCCACCGCGTCCGTGCAGAGGACGGCGGCCATGGTCAGGTAGCCGCCGGTCAGCGCCTTGCCGACCGCCATGACGTCCGGCACGACGCCGGCGTGCTCGCACGCGAACAGCGCCCCGGTGCGCCCGAAGCCCGTCGCGATCTCGTCCACGACGAGCAGCAGGTCGTGCTCGTCGCAGATCTCCCGCAGGACGCGCAGGTAGCCCGGGTGGTGGAAGCGCATCCCGCCCGCGCCCTGCACGACCGGCTCGACGACGACGCCCGCCAGCTCGTGCGCGTGCGCGGCGGCGGTGTGCCACAGGTGGGCGACGTAGTCGGGGTCCAGGGACTCGTCCGAGAGCGACGCGAGGTCGCCGGCGGCCTGTCCAGCGCCCGGCCCCGGCCCGCGACGGGCCGGCCGGATCCCGGCCGCGGCCCCGTCCGGCACGTCCGGCCGCGCGCGGTCGTCCGCGAGGCTCGGTGCGCCCCACGCCGGCGGCGCGTCGCAGAAGACGTGCCGGGGCAGGACGTCCGCGAAGAGGTGGTGCATGCCGCCCTCGGGGTCGCAGACGGCCATCGCGCCGAAGGTGTCGCCGTGGTACCCGCCGCGCCACGTCATCAGGCGGTGGCGGCCGGGCCGCCCGGCGGAGCGCTCGCGCTGGAGGACGGTCTTGATCGCGACCTCCATCGCCACCGACCCCGAGTCGGCGAGGAACACGCGCCGCAGCGGGTCGGGCGTCAGGTCGACGAGCCGCGCGGCCAGGCGGACCGCCGGCTCGTGCGTCAGCCCGCCGAACATGACGTGGCTCTTGCGGCCGAGCTGCAGGGTCGCCGCGGCGTCGAGCTCGGGCACGCGGTAGCCGTGGATCGCCGCCCACCAGGACGACATCCCGTCGACGACCTCGCGCCCGTCCGCCAGCATCAGCCGCACGCCCTCCGCGCCGACGACGACGGGCAGCTCGGGCGCGTCGACCGGCGAGCTGTACGGGTGCCAGACGTGCTCGCGGTCCAGCCGGCCGACGGTCGCGGCGTCGAGCGGCGCCGGGTGCAGCGCGGCGGTGAGGTCGGCGGAGCGCTCGGGGGCCACGGCCCCATCTTCGCCGTCGGCGGACGACGGCGTCGGCGTCCGCTCAGGGCTTGACGTCGCGGTAGTCCGTGACGCGGTGCGTCCGGCCGCCGATCCGGGCGACGATGCGCACGCGGTACGGCCCGAGCGCCAGCCGCCGGATGCGCGCCGTGCGCAGGCCGGCGCGGCTCGACCGCAGGACGACGGCGCGCGCCCGGGTCCAGCGGTCGGGGCGGCGGCGGTCCTTCGAGCGCACGAGCCGGTCGATGCGGACGTCGACGCGCCCCGCGGCCGGGAACGTGAACCGCACGCTCGTGCGTCCGACCGTGACGACGCCGATCGCCGGCCGTCGCGGGACCTTCGGGGCGGGCGGGGCGGGTGGCCGCGGCGCGCCGGCGGCCGCCAGCGCCGCGGCCCAGGCCGCGAAGCCGGGGGGCGGCGGAGGCCCCTTGCCGACGAAGTGGCCGGTCATCGCCTGGTCCTCGTCCGAGAGGTACTCCCAGACGCCCCCGAGGTTGCGGTGGTCGTCGCGGCCGAACGCCTCCTCCCCCACGTTGCGCAGGCGCAGCGGCACGCGCGCGTCGAGGAGGCCCGCGGTGCTCGGCACCACGAGCGTCAGCAGGTACTCCGGCGCCCAGGCCGTGGAGTTCGGCTCGACCCGCAGCGTCCTCGTCTCCCCCGGCTCGAGCGGGCGGGGGACGCCGCACTCCGACACGCCGGGCCAGACGCACCGCGAGTCCGCGGCGATCGCCCCCTCGAGGCGGGGCTCGTCGATCCAGAGCAGGTCGTCGCCGGCGTTCGTCACGGGCACCTCGACCGCGAGCGCCATCGCCGACCCCGAGCCGGTCACCGTGATGAGGTCCCCGTCGGGGAGCTTGGGCAGGGGGAACGAGTAGACGCTGCGCGGCGTGCCGAGGCGCAGCTGCGGGCCGCGGACCGCATGGACGGAGCGGTACGGGTCCCGCGGGTAGCTGCCGACCTCGTCGCCCGCCCGCCCGGGGTCCGCCCCGTGGTGCCACGTGCCGAACTCGTCGACCGCCGGGCCCGGCAGGCGCAGGCGCAGCGACAGGTCGAGGTCGTCGAGGACGCCGCCGGCGGCGACGGCGGGGGTCAGCGACGCGGGACGGGAGGCCGAGACGTCGGGCCACCAGGTCGGCAGGCCCGTCGTGCTCTCCGCGCGGACGCGGTAGCGGCCGGCCGGAACCTCGATCTGCCAGCGACCCAGCTCGTCCGTCGAGGTCGAGAACCAGTCGGCGTCCCGTCCGGTCGCCGCGTCGATCCGGGTGACGGACACCCAGGCGTCGCGGGTCGTTCCTCCGCGCACGGACACGCGGCCGCGGAGGGTCGCGTCCCGCCGACGCAGGACCAGGTCGACGGTGACGGGGCCGTGCGGCGAGGCCGCCAGCCGGGTCGCGACGTCCTCGTCGCTCGCGACGGCGAAGCCGTCCGCCCAACCCAGGAGGTGGCCCACCGAGACGTCGTCCGACGGGGTCGCGACGCCGGTGAGCCGGTAGCGGCCATCAGCGTCGGTCGTGGTGGCGTGGCGGCGTGGCGTCCACCAGCCCGACCCGTCGAGCGGTCGACGGCTCGCGGAGAGCTCGACGGTCGCGCCGGCGACGGGTCGCCCGTCGACGTCGCGCACGGCGCCTTGGACGATGCCGGGCCCCGTGGGCCCCTCGCCCACGTCGGCCGCGGCGGACGACGGACGGACGCCGGCCATCGCCGACAGCGCGCAGAGGACGGCGAGGAGGATCGCGACCAGGGCGACCGGACGGTGCGGGACGGGACGGGACACGCCCACAGGCGATCGGCCGGGGACGCGCCGGCCCCGAGCGCCGGGCACGGCCGCGGACGTCCGTCCGATCGCTGGTCGCGGGTCGCGGCGGCCGGGGCGCACCGCCGACGGGCCCGGCCCCGCACTCAGATCCCGAGCCGCAGCGCCTCGAGGCCGCGCAGGGTCATCGTGCCGCGGTGGCGGGGCTCGTCGTCGAGGATCCGCAGGTCGGGGAAGCGGCGGACGAGCGCGGGCAGGACGACCTCGCCCTCCATGCGGGCCAGGGCGTTGCCGAGGCAGAAGTGCGGGCCGCCGCCGAAGCTCAGGTGCCCGCGGTCGCCGCGACCGAGGTCCAGGACGTCGGGGTGCTCGAACCGCGCGGGGTCGTGGTTCGCCGCGCCGAGCAGGAGCATCACCCGCGCGCCCTTCGGGATCGTGCGGCCGCCGAGCTCGACCGCCTCGCGGGTGAACCGGATGACGAGCTGCACCGGGCTGTCGTACCGCAGCAGCTCCTCGACGGCGCTCGGCGTCAGGTCCGGCTCGTCCCGCAGGCGGGCGAGCTGCTCCGGGTGGCGCAGCAGCGCGAGGGTGCCGTTGCCGATGAGGTTCATCGTCGTCTCGTGGCCCGCGATCAGCAGCAGGATGAGGTTCGACACGAGTTCGTCCGGGCTGAGGCGGTCGCCCTCCTCCTCGGCCTGCACGAGCGCGGTGACGAGGTCCCCCTGCGGATCCTTCGCGCGCTGCTCAGCCAGGTCGAGGAAGAAGCGGATGAACTCCTCCTGCGCGGCCTCCGCCCGGGTCGCGCGCTCCGGCGTCATCCCCAGGTCGAACGCGAGCGCGAGGTCCGACGCCCAGCCGCGGAAGCGCTCGCGCTCCATCGCCGGCACGCCGAGCAGCTCCGCTATGACCACGACCGGCAGCGGCCAGGCGAGGTCGGCCATCAGCTCGAGCTCCCCGCCGCGCTCCTCGGCGGCGTCCAGCAGGCCCTCGCAGACCTCCGCCGTGCGGGCGCGCATCCCCTCGATCATCCGCGGCGTGAACGCGCGCTGGACGAGGCTGCGCAGCCGCGTGTGGTCCGGCGGGTCGCGGAAGAGCATGAGGCGCTCCATCAGCGCCTGCACCGGCGTGTCCCGGCCGACCGCCACCATCGTCTCCTCGTAGTCCGACATCGTCCGGAACTCCGCGGAGAACCGCGGGTCGCGCAGCGCGGAGCGGCACGCGTCGTAGGACGAGACGAGCCACAGCCCGAAGCCGGTGTCGTGGACCGGATCCTCCGTCAGGAGCCGGCGGTAGAGCGGGAACGGATCGGCCCGCACCTCCGGCGTGAAGAGGAGCGTCGCGGGGCCGGGGGCCGGATCCATCCCGCGATGCTACCGCCGGTAGGGGATGGGCGCGAGGGGGCGCAGGAACCGCCGCGGACGGGTCGTGACGCTCTCCCCCCGGCGCCTCGTGGACCACTGGTCCATGACGCGGGAGCCGGACCCGGCGGACGTCGTCGAGACGCCGGCGCGGCGGCCGGCGGGCACGCCCGCCGGCTGAGGCCCGCCGAGCCGCCCCGTCGCCGGGCCCGGGACGACGACGGGGGCCGCGCCCACGACGGACGCGACCCCGCGACGGCACCCCGGGCCGTCCCGTGTCCGGGGCGACCGCCCCGACTCAGGCCGCGATCGGGACCCCGGCGACCTCGAGCGTGATCTCCTCGTCGCCGGCCCCGACGTGCACCGTGTCCCCGGGCTTGATCTCGCCCTTGAGGATCGCGAGCGCCAGCCGGTCGGTCAGGTGCTTCTGGATCGCCCGCTTCAGCGGCCGGGCGCCGTACGTCGGGTCGTAGCCGAGATTGCCGATCAGCTCGGCCGCCTCGTCCGTCAGCTCGACGGTGACGTCCCGCTCCGCGGCGCGCTTCACGACGCGCTGCGTCTGCAGGGCGACGATCGGCGCCAGGTGCGTGCGGTCGAGCGAGTGGAACTCGACGATGTCGTCCAGCCGGTTGATGAACTCGGGGCGGAAGTGCGCCTCCGCGCCCGTCCGGCCGCCCGGGATGTTCGACGTGAGGATCAGCACCGTGTTGGTGAAGTCCACCGTGCGGCCGTGGCCGTCCGTCAGCCGCCCGTCGTCCAGGAGCTGGAGCAGGATGTTGAAGACGTCGGGATGGGCCTTCTCGACCTCGTCCAGCAGCACCACGGAGTACGGCTTGCGGCGCACGGCCTCGGTCAGCTGCCCGCCCTCGTCGTAGCCCACGTAGCCCGGGGGCGCACCGACGAGGCGCGACACCGCGTGCTTCTCCATGTACTCCGACATGTCGATGCGGATCATCGCGTCGACCGAGTCGAACAGGAACTCGGCCAGCGCGCGCGCCAGCTCCGTCTTGCCGACGCCCGTCGGGCCGAGGAACAGGAACGAGCCGATCGGCCGGTCGGGGTCGCCCAGGCCGGAGCGGCTGCGCCGGATCGCCGCGGACACCGCGTCGATCGCCTCGTCCTGCCCGATCACCCGGTCGTGCAGGCGGTCCTCCATGTGGACGAGCTTGTCGATCTCGCCCTCCATGAGGCGCGCCACCGGGATGCCGGTCCAGGTGCCGACGACCTCGGCGATGTGCTCCGCCGTCACGCGGTTCTCGAGGAACCGGAACTCGCCCGCGTCGACCTCGACGGCCTTCGCCTCGAGCTCCAGGATCCTGCGCTCGAGCGCCGGGATCTCGCCGTAGGTCAGCTCGCCGGCGCGCTGCAGGTCGCC
>WLOB01000129.1 GCA_009699505.1 Actinomycetota bacterium
CGGTCGAGTTGGGGACGCCGATGACGACGAGGCCGTAGCGGTCGGTGGCGGGGATCTGGCAGACCCGGGGGCCCTGGCCGACGGGGATCGAGCCGACGGGACAGATACCGTCACCACCGGTGTTCGGATCGTCGGGGTTCTGCGCCGGCGGGTTGCACGCGTTGCCGCGCTGGGCGATCTTCGTCTCACCGACGGTCAGATCGATCACCCCACCGGGCGACCCGGCGCCGGAGAGGACCTGGATCCGCAGCGGCGTGACGGTCACGCCGTCGGCGGTCTTGGTGACCTGGTTCAGGGCGGTGATCTTCGCGACGGCCGACAGGCCGGTCTGGTCCAGCAGGTTCTGGATGCCCTGCAGGAGCCCGTCGAGGGTGATCGGCACGCCGAGCAGCCGGATGTTGGTGATCTGCGACGTGCCGGTGAACTCGGCCTTGCCGTTGACGCACCGCCCCGTCGCGGACGCCTGGACCGCCCCGACCTGCAACAGCTGCGACGGCGTCGCGCCGAGCCGGACGTCGAGGTCGGTGATCTCCGTCGACGCGGTCGCGGTCTGCGCGGCCGACGAGCCGAGCTCGGGGGTGATCGTCGTCTTGACCTTCGCGGCGGTCGTGCCGATCAGGCCCTGCAGGCCGGCGGAGTTGGTGAGGTCACCGGCGCCCTGCTCGTCGTTGGTGCACAGCGCCTTGTCGAACGTGGGGCCCGGCACGGAGCCCTTGATGCCGTTGGCCACGAGCGGCTCGACGTAGGGCTGGTCGGTGATCGACAGCGCCAGCGCGCTGGCGCGGCACTGGAAGCTCGGCGCTTCCGCGGCGGACGCGCCTGACGCGAACACGAGGGAGGTGCCCAACGACACCACCAGCGCGAACGCCAAGGCCAAGAACGACGGGACGGATCTGACGTGATTCATGTGTGGTCTCTCCTCGTCCGGGCCCGGTCCGCGCGGATTCACGGGTGGGGCACCGATCGGTGGATCGCCCCATCGTACGCTCGTGCTAGGACGTTGGTCCACTTTGCATCCGATCCGACGAACGGAGCGTTGGGGGCCGAAACGGCGTTCACCGTCGTGGCGGGCGTCTGCGGCGCCTCGGCTCGACTGTGAGAGTTCTCTGAGGGACGGCCCCGCGGGAGCGCCCCGGGTGGCATGGCCCGGAACGGCCGGACGAGGGCGCGCACGTCCTCGGCGCCGCGGCGGGACGGGACGCCTGCGCGCACGTCGTGGGCACCCCGGCGGGGCGGGACGCGTGCGCGCACGTCGTGGGCACCCCGGCGGGGCGGCGGTGCGACGACCGCCCGCCCCGTCCCGCCTCGGAGGGCGGGAGCGGGTGGGTGTCGGAGAGGACCGGCCCGGAGGCCGGAACGGGACCATGGGGCCCCGGGATGCGGCGCGCGTTCGTGCGCGCCGCGGGTGGCGCCCGCAGGCGCCGGGTGGCGTCCGCCGAGGCGGACGCCGGGCCGGCTAGGAGCGGCCCGACAGCTCGACGATCAGGTGCTCCGTGATCGGCACCTGGATCTCGTGACGGTCCGGCAGGCGCAGGACGCGGCCCGAGAGGCCGTCGTGGTCGGCCTCGAGCCAGGCCGGGACGATCGCGATGAGCTCGGTGGACTCCGTGGCGATCTGGCGGACGGGGCTGCCGTCCTTGATCGTCACGACGTCGCCCGGGGACAGGCGCGCGGAGGCGACCGTGTGGCGGACGCCGTTGACCAGGACGTGGCCGTGGGACACGAACTGGCGGGCCTGGGCACGCGTGGACGCGAAGCCGAGGCGGACGATGATGTTGTCGACGCGCGACTCCAGGAGCTGGAGCATGCGCTCACCCGTGACGGTGTTCTCGGCGTTCCGCTTGCTGGCCTCGTTCATGAGGTTGCGGAACTGCTTCTCACGGATGCCGTAGTAGCGCTTGGCGCGCTGCTTCTCGCGCAGCTGCTGCGCGTAGACGGACGTCTTGACGCGCCGGCCACCGCCGTGCTGGCCCGGGGGCAGTGCGCCACGGCGCTCGAGAGCACCCTTGCCTGCGAGGCGACGAGCGCCCTTGAGTTCGAGATCGACGCCCTCGCGCCTCGAGAGCCGCTCGACCGGCCCGGTGTAACGACCCATTGGGCCTCCTGTGGTCCTGCTCCGACGAAACGACGACACAGGGTAGCCAGGTCGGTGCCCCTCGCGTCGTCCGGCATGCGAAGATCCGCCGTCGCGCCGGGAAGGATCTTCCCACGACGCGCGGAAATCCCCCGGAACGGATGGGCCGCGTGGCGTCAGGTGCGCCCCGTCGTCCGTCCCCCCACGTCATGAGCGACACCTCCACCGACGAGCACCAGCAGCCCCGCCAGGGGGAGGAGCCCGACCTCGTCGGGCACGAGGACGGGTTCGTCGACGAGGACGCGCCCGTCGAGCCGCCCGTCATCGGGTGCCCCCGCTGCGAGGCCCGCGTCGTCATGGGCTCGCGGTACTGCCCGAGCTGCGGCGTGCCGCTCGTCCGCTCGGGCGAGCAGGCCGCCACCGCGCTCTCGCGCACGCGCCGGCGGGCCCCGTGGATCGTCCGCCTCGCGGTGCCGCTGCTCTTCCTCTGCGTGGTCTTCGCGGTCTGGTACGTGGCCAACACGGACCCGATCGAGGACGAGAAGGACGACCTGCAGCAGCGGGTCACCCGCGTCGTCGCCGACCACCGCACGCTGTCGGACCGGCTCGAGGAGCTCGAGGCCGACACGGACCCCGACGCCGCGCTCGGCGCCGCCCGCGCGGCCCTGGCGACGCTCCAGGACGTCCAGGACGAGACGGAGGGCGTCGACTCCGGGACCACGGGCCGCACGACCCGCGTCCGGCGTGCGCTCGCCACGGACCGCCTCTACCTCAACGCCGTCGTGCGCGTCCTCCGGGACCCGCGGTCGCCGCTCGTCGACCAGCTCGGCCGCCGCTCGGCCCGCGCCGTCGCCGCCCTGCGGTCCATCGACGACATCGCGCCGACCCGCGACGCCATCCGCGGCACGGCCGTCCTCGGGCGGGCCGTCCGCGCGCGGGCGAAGAACCCGTCCGGCGGGTCGGGCACGACGACGTCGGAGTCCGCCACCGCCGCCCGTCGCCCGCCCTTCGTCAGTGCGGTCGAGCGCGTCGTGCGCACGGGGAGCGCGGCGCGGCCCGAGCTGACCCGTGGCTTCGCGCTCCTGCGCGCCGCCCGGGACGGCATCTCGACGTGGGACGGCGCCGGCGCCCGGCCGGCGTCCGCGGACGCCGCGGTGGCCGAGGCCGAGCGCCTGTTCGCCGACGTCGCCCGCGCCCGCACCCGCGCGGCGGGCCAGGCCCGCGACGTGACCGCCCGCCAGGAGAACCAGCAGGCGATCCGCACGAAGCTCGCCGCCGCCTACGAGGCCGGCGGCGCGACGGCGACGAAGCTCGAGGGCTGCATCGGCTCCTTCCAGAACACGGGCGCCCAGAGCGTCGCGCGTCAGTGCCTCGACGGCGTCCGGCCGCAGTCGGCCACGGAGGCGCAGCGGACCCGGGACTTCGTGCAGTCCTACCGCTCCGCCCGCGTGGCCGCCGGCCTCGGCGCCACCCCGGTCCTCTAGGTCGCAGGGCGCCGGCCTCGGCGCCACCCCGGTCCTCCGGGTCGCAGGCCGCGGGCCGCGCCCGCGCCGCTCAGGGCTGCCGGCGCGGGTCGCCGGCCTCGGCCGGCGCGAGGGCCGCGCGCACCAGGGCGCGCACGGACGCACGCACCTGGTCCGTCCGGACCGGGAAGAACCACGGCATGCCGTCGGGCAGCTCGCGGACCGCGTTGCCCACGCGGGCGAGGTGCGCGAGGCCGAGGATCTGCACGTACATCGCGTTGGCGGTGTAGTCCGGGTCGGCGACGGGGAACTCGCCCGCGGCGTCGCCCTCGTCCAGGAGCTCGATCGGGCGGTGCAGCGCCGAGGCGACGGCGCGGCCCATCTGGAGCATCGCCCCCTCGCTGACCCGCTCGAGGAGCTCGGTCCCCGGCTGGCGCAGCATGCTCATGGCCGACTCGACGAACGCCGGGTACTCCAGGCAGAACTCGAGGAACGTCTCGGCGAAGGCGGTCAGGCGGTCCGTGGCGGACCCGTCGTCGGGCAGCGCCGCGACCTGGTCGAGGAAGTCGTCGACGTAGGAGACGATGACGAGGGCGAAGAGCTCGTCCTTGCCGCTGAAGTGGCGGTAGATCAGGGCCTTGTTCAGCCCCGCCTCGCGGGCGACGTCGTCGATCTGCACGTCCTGCGCGCCGCGCTCGTCCAGCAGGCGCCGGGTGGCCTCGAGGATGCCCCGCTCGCGGTCGCGCCGCCGGGCGGCGGCACCGGCCCGCCGGTCCGGGGTTGAGGGGCTGCGGAGGGTCATCGCCAGCGATCCTACCCGCGGTTGCATCGTCTGTAAACCGTGGTTACACTCCGGGTACGGGGTCGCGTCGCGCGTCCTCACCCACCCTCCGCTTCCCTCGAGGACCGACTGCATGAGCACCACCTCCGACTTCATGACCATCGCCGGCGAGCTTGCGCAGGAGCGCATGAAGCCGGAGTGGCAGACCTTCTCCCTCGAGCTCAACGAGGAGCAGCAGACGCTGCGCGACTGGGTCCGCGAGTTCTCCGTCAACACGATCCGCCCGGCCGGCGAGGAGTGGGACGAGCGCGAGGAGTTCCCGTGGCCCATCGTCAAGGAGGCCGCCGAGATCGGCCTGTACGGCCTCGAGTCGACGATGTCGATGTTCCTCGACCCGACGGGCCAGCTCACCCCGATCTTCCTCGAGGAGATCTTCTGGGGCGACGCCGGCATCGGCATGGCGCTCCAGGGCACCGGCCTCGCCGTCTCCGCCATCTTCGGCCAGGGCACGCAGGAGCAGATCGCCGAGTGGCTGCCGCGCTGCTACGGCACCGCCTCCGAGCCCGTCGTCGCCGCGTTCTGCTCCTCCGAGCCCAACGCCGGCTCCGACGTCTCGAACGTCCGCACGACGGCCAAGTACGACGAGGCCACGGACGAGTGGGTCCTGAACGGCCAGAAGTCGTGGGCCACGAACGGCGGCATCGCCGACGTCCACGTCGTCATCGCCACGGTCGACCCGACGCTCGGCTCCCGCGGCCACGCCGCCTTCATCGTCCCGATGAGCGAGGCCAAGGGCATCTCGCAGGGCGCCAAGGTCAAGAAGCACGGCATCCGCGCGTCCCACACGGCCGACGTCAACCTCGACGACTGCCGCGTCCCGAACGCCTACCTGCTCGGTGGCAAGGACAAGCTCGACGCCCGCATCGCCAAGGCGCGCGAGGGCAAGCGCTCCAAGGGCAACGCCTCCATGGCGACGTTCGAGGCCTCCCGTCCGGCCGTCGGCGCGATGGCCATCGGCGTCGCCCGCGCCGCCTACGACTACGCGCTCGACTACGCCAAGGAGCGCGAGCAGTTCGGTCGCAAGATCATCGAGAACCAGGCCATCGCGTTCAAGCTCGCGAACATGAAGACCGAGCTGGACGCCTCCCGCCTGCTCGTGCAGCGCGCGGCCTGGCTCGGCGGCGCGACGCTCCGCGGCCAGAAGGCCGAGTTCCCGAACGCCGAGGGCTCCATGGCCAAGTACAAGGCCTCCGAGATGGGCGTCCGCGTCACGGAGGAGGCCATCCAGATCCTGGGCGGCAACGGCTACACGCGCGAGTACCCGGTGGAGCGCTTCCACCGCGACTCGAAGATCATGACGATCTTCGAGGGCACCTCCGAGATCCAGCAGCTCGTCATCGCCCGCACGATCTCGGGCGTCCGCGTCCCGTAGTCGCCCGCCCGTGAGGCGGCGCTGACGCCTCGCATCTCGCGCCGGGCGGCGCTCGGCAGTACGCGCCGCGTACCGCTCTCGCGCCGCCCGCCACGACCTGCTCGGTCGTCCCACCTCACGGACGACCGACGGCGCCGTCCGGGAGCAGAACGACGAAGGGCCGGGAGCAGCGCTCCCGGCCCTTCGCCGTTCCTGCGGGTCGGCCGCCCCCGTGGGGCGGCCGACCGATCAGGAGCTGGCGCCCGACCCGAAGGACTTGCAGGACGGGGCCTTGTCGCCCAGCTCCTTCGGCAGGTCCTTCGTGTTGCCGAGGTCGATCTTCTCGAACTTGGAGCCGAGCGACGCGAAGTCGTTGATCGACTTGATCTTGGCGACCTCGGCCTTGGCCTCCTCGATGCCCTTCTCGGCGTCGTCCGCGCCGTCCTTCACCGAGTCCTGGAAGTCCTTGTACTTCTCGGGCGCGTCGGCGTCCGCGAGCGTCTGGATCGACTCGCCGAAGGTCGTGAAGAGCTTCGTCGCGCCGTCCTTCAGCGTCGAGACGGCCTTGTTCGGGTCGCTCGCCGCGGTCGAGGCGAGGCTGCCGGCGGACTTCTGGAAGTCGTTCGTCGCGGTGACGATGTTCTTGCAGGCGCCCTCGTAGGTCTTGACGTAGTCCTCCTCGTTGCCGCCGCCCCCACCGCCGCAGCCGGCGACCGCGAGGCCGGCGGTGGTGATGAGGGTCGGCACGAGCAGGCGCTTGCGGCTGGTGAGCATGGCGGGACCGTAACGGTCGCGCGTGCGTCGTGCGACCTCAGGCACACGTCGGTGGCCCCGATCGGCGGCGCCATCTACGCTGAGGAGGTGCCCGGCGTAGCGCCACCCGTGCCCGGACTGCCCGATGCGCGGTCCGGCTCCGACGTCCCGCTCTCGACCCTCACGACGCTCGGGATCGGCGGCCGCGCCGACCGCGTGGTCGTGGCGGAGGACGAGGCCGCGCTGGTCGCCGCGGTGACCGCGGTCGACCGCGCCGACCGGCCGCTCCTCGTGCTGGGCGGCGGCAGCAACGTCGTCGTCGCGGACGACCCGCTGCCGGGCGACGTCGTCGTCGTCCGCACCCGGGGGACGCGCGACGCCGAGGACGCCGGAGGCCCCGGCGGCGCCCCGCGGGTCCTGCGCACGGTCGCCGCGGGCGAGCCGTGGGACGTCGTCGTCGCCGACGCCGTCGCCGACGGCCTCGCGGGCCTCGAGTGCCTCTCGGGGATCCCGGGCGCCACGGGGGCGACGCCGATCCAGAACGTCGGGGCGTACGGGCAGGAGGTCGCCGACACCATCGTCGCCGTGCGCGTCCTGGACCGCCGCACGGGGGAGGTCGCGACGCTGCCGGCCGAGGCCCTCGGCTTCGCGTACCGCGACAGCGTGCTGAAGGGCCGTGACGACCGCGTCGTCCTCGACGTCACGTTCGCCCTGGAGCGCTCGGGGCTCGGGGCGCCCGTCCGCTACGGCGAGCTGGCGCGCACCGTCGGCGCCTCCGCGGGCGAGCGGGTCCCCGCCGCCGAGCTGCGCGACGCGGTCCTCGCGCTGCGGCGCGGCAAGGGAATGGTGCTCGACCCGGCGGACCCCGACACGCGCTCCGCGGGCTCGTTCTTCACGAACCCGATCCTCGCCCAGGACGACTTCGCGGCCTTCCGGGCGCGGGTCGCCGAGCGCCTCGGCGCCGACGTGGAGCCGCCGGAGTACGAGGCCGGGCCCGGGCTGCGCAAGACGTCGGCGGCGTGGCTCATCGACCGCGCGGGCTTCGGGAAGGGCCACGCCCGCGAAGGCGCCGCGATCTCGTCGAAGCACACCCTCGCGCTGACGAGCCGCGGCGGCGACGCGGCGGACCTGCTGGCGCTGGCCCGCGAGGTCGCCGACGGCGTCCACGCGGCGTTCGGCGTCGCGCTGCACCCCGAGCCCGTGCTCGTGGGCACGCGGTGGTGAACGGCGCGGGCCGCGGTCGCCGGGCCTAGAAGACGTTGCAGGCCGCGGCCTGCTTCTTCAGGTCCGCGGGGATCGCGGGGAAGACGTTCTTCGGGTCGATCCGGCCGATGACCTGCTGGGTGGCGGCGACGTCGCCCTTCGACAGCGGCGTCCGCAGGTCGCGCAGCACCTTGATCGTGGCCGGCGCGGAGTCGGACACCTTCGTCTGGAAGGCCTGCAGGTCCGACGGGGCCTCCAGGCCCTTCACGCGGTCCAGCGCCGCGGCCATGGAGTCGGCGAACGCCGAGACGGGCGTCGCGAACGCCTTGGCGAGCTCGGCCTGGCTCGGCGACGTCAGCGTCTTCTGCAGGGCTGCGCCGTCCGTCTGGAGCTTCGTCTGCGCGTTCGACAGCGACGTGCAGACCTCGTTCCACGTCGACGCGTAGGCGTCGTCGCCCCCGGAGCCGCCGCCGTCGTCCGAGCCACCGCCGCAGCCGGCCGCGCCGAGCGCCAGGGCGGCGGCGGCCAGGACGGCGGCCGGACGGTGCAGCGTCGTGCGGGAGACCATGGCGGGCACGATACGCGACCCCGCCCGGCCGTCGCTCAGGCCCCGGAGGACGCCGTGCACGCCGGGGTGCGGCGGCGCAGGGCCTCCGGCGCGGGGGTCGCCGTCGCCACCCCGGCGTCGAAGGCGGTCAGCCCCGACGCGTCGCCGGCGCGGGCCCGCCCGCGCGCCACCGCGGTGCGGTCCGCGGCGCGGCGCAGCGACACCGCGGCGTCCCGGTGGTACGCCCGCCACTCCGGCGGCGGCGCCGTGGCGGCGAGCCGGAGGAGCCGGCGGCCCGTGCGGCCGAGGTACGGCTCGACGACGCGCCGGGTCAGCGTCCGTCGCGTGGACGCCGACGGGTCGCGGTCGCCGAGGCGGGCCCGGAGGAGGGCGGTCGTGCCGCGTGCGTCGGCGTCCAGGGCGCGGCAGGTGGCGTCCCAGGCGCGGGCGTACGCGAGCGCCGCGGGCCCGGTGCCCGGCGCGGGGCGGTCGTCGCCGTCGGCACCGCCGAGCACGACGGCGAGGACCACCGCGACGGCGAGGACGGCCGCGAGGGTCCCGGCGAGCAGCGCGCGCCGGCGGGTCATCGCAGGACGGTGCACTCCGGCGTGCGGTCGCGCAGGCCGGCGGGCGCGCGCACGGACGACGGGCCGATGCTGCCGACGGCCAGGAGCGGGAGGGCGTCCGGGTCGCCGGCGCGCAGGCGGGCGACGCCCCGGTCGACGGTGCGCAGCCGCAGGGTGAGCTGCTGCACCTCGCGGCCGTGCCATGCCGCCCAGCGCTCCGGCGGGGTCAGCGCGCGGACCTCGCCCGCGACGGCGGCGAGGTCCCGGCGCAGCTCGACGGCCGGCTCGAGGAGGTCGCCGCGGACGGCCGCGGGCGAGGGTCCGCGGACCGCCTGGGCGTCGCCGGCGTCCGGCGAGTCGGTCGCGGCGCTCGAGACGGCGGTGCGGAACGCGGAGACGGCGTCGCCGACGTCGCTGCAGGCGTCGTCCCACCCGTCGACGTAGGTCGTCTCCGCGTCGGAGCCGCAGGCGGCGAGCCCGCCGCCGCACGCGAGCACGGCCAGCACGACGCCGATCCGGCGGCGCGACGGGCGGGAGGGGCGTCCGGGCATCCCCGGCATCGTAGGGACGCCGGTCACGAGGCGCAGGCCGTGGCGCGGGCGCGCAGCGCGGAGGGGACCGCGGAACCCAGCGGCGGGGAGCCGAGGCCCTGGACCTTGCGCACGACGGTCGCCCCGGCGCTCTGGCTGCCGCTCGCCAGGCCGCTCCGGCTCGCCGAGATCGCGGAGGTCACGCCGGAGACCCACGCCAGCGTGCGCCGGTGGTAGCCGCCGACGCTGCTCGGGACGGGCGCGGCGCGCAGCCCGGTCGCGGCCGAGGTGATCGCGGAGCCGTACCGGATGATCGCCTGACCGACGGCGCGCGTGTTCGTCCCGGCGGCGCCGATGTCGGTCGTCAGCGCGCGGGTGGCGCCCTTGAAGCCGGTGCAGAAGCGGTTGGCGTCCACGGCGTAGGCCGTGAGCGAGCTCGGCGACCCGCCGTCCCCGTCGCCACCGCTGTCGCCTGGCGCCGACGCCGCCCCGCCGTCCGTGCCGGCCGCGTCGGCGCCGTCCGTCGTGCCGGAGGCGGTCGCGCCGCCGGACGTCGTGCCCGTGGTGGTGGTCGCCGTCGGCGTCGTCGTGCCGGGGGCCTCGGCCGGCGTGGTCACCGGCGCGGGGGCGAGGGCGACCGTGGCCTCGCCGTCCGTCGCGGCGATCGGCTCGCCGTACCCGGCGCCGCCGCAGCCGGCGAGCGCGAGGGCGAGCGCCGCGGCGAGGGCCGGGAGCGCGCGTCGGGGAGGCCGCTGCATCCGTCGAACGGTATCGGGGGTCCGCCGGCGCGCGCGCAGGGACGGGCGGCCCGCGGTCCGGCGGGCGCGCCGCCCGACCTGGCCGCCCGGGCGGGACGTCCGTCCGTGGCGCGC